>JAOAUI010000350.1 GCA_030157685.1 Ferruginibacter sp.
ACGCCATACCACAATGTTTGTCCTGCTAATTTTTTAATACTGCTCAACTATGTTCAATGATTTATGGCTCAAATTTACCCTTATAATTTTTAATACAGCCCTGCGTTTTTTATTTTAAGAAAAAGATTAACGGGCATACCGGAGATTTTTTGTCATGCTGGTATCGGTAAGTGTGTTTAAAAAGTAGATCAACTCATATTTTTGGGCATTGGTGATGGTTAGCTTGTTTGCCAGCTGCTGGTCTAATGTAGCTTGTGTGGTAACAATTCCATTGCGGTAATGCTCAATTACCGAACCCAGCGAATAAAACCTGCCATCGTGCATATAAGGAAAACTAAGGGCTACATTACGCAGGCTGGGTACTTTAAATTTAAGCGAATCTTTCGGGTCGCCGGTTATCTTCATCCTTCCATAATCTTTTAAATAATCATTTATTTCAAGGCCGTTGTTTCTAAAGCTGTTATCTGTAAATAACGGCTCTTTGTGGCAACTGGCGCATTTTGCTTTAAACAAATTGTAACCATTCTCTTCGGCATAGGTAAATTTAGCTTCGCCCCTTAATACCTTATCGTACTTAGAATTAGACGAAACAATGGAACCCGTAAACTGTGCCAATGCCTTTAACATACGCTGGCTGTTTATTTCGTCGGTGCCAAAAGCAGCTTTAAAAAGTTTTGGGTAAGCTGTATCGCTTTTTAATTTCAGCAAAACATTCTCCAGTGTTTCGCCCATTTCAGTTGGCGATGTGATGGGAGATAGCGGCTGCACTTCAATATGATTTATTCCGCCATCCCAATGATATTTTGTCATCCATGCCAGGTTAAATAAAGCAGGTGCATTGCGTGTAGTGTGCTGGTCATTAAGGCCATGGCTAAAATCATGCTCGTAGGTTGCAAATGCAGCAAACTGCTGGTGACAGTTGGCGCAGGAAATGGTACCGTCTTTACTAAGCCGGGTATCGTAAAATAATTTTTTACCCAGTTGAAAACCCTGCTCACTCAATTTATTCTTTGCAAAAATATTGCTGGGTGGCTTTGGCCAGCCGGCAGGTATTTTAAATTCAATATAGTCGGGCAGGTTACCATCTGCAAATTTTACAGATGAGTTATCTGCTGCGCCAATCAACAATGCAGATAATGTTGTACATAAACCAAGCAATATAATAACCCTTGACCTCACCCCAACCCCTCTCCAAAAGAGAGGGGCTAAGAACCTTCGGACAAGAAAAGCTTTTGTAATTTCCATCGGTATAATAATTAATTTACCACATCTTTTATGCTGAACATTTTACTGTAGTTATCTGCAATTTTTTTTGCCAAAGCGCCCGGCGAACTGCAAACAGCATGTTCGGCTATTTTAATATCGTTGGGTTGCTGCCACCAGGTATCAATATCTGCTTCAATAATTATCTCGCTGGTTTTGCCTGGCTGTATGTTTAAAGTTTTACCTGCCGGAAAACTGAGTGTAATATTTTTCAACACATTATTTGCTCCCATAAACCCGCCAATATGAAACTCCATTTTATTATTTACAATTTTTGATTGCGGCGAATGGCCCTCTATCTTAGCCATTACATATCCGCTGTTCCAGGTCCAGAACATATCGTTCAGCGGGTCCAGTGCACCGCTTTGTGCGCCGCTAACATTGTGCAGGCTGTCTACACCCAGTGTAAAATTCAACACATCATAATTACCGGAACTTAAAGAAAAACTAAAATGTAAAGCATCGGGCTTGCTTTCATCAACCAGGTGAAAACTTTCTTCTTCAAAAAAAACAGCCTTGCCTTTTATCAATGAAACATGGCTGATATAATATTTGAATTTTGAAACGGTATATGTTTCTCCAAAAGGATTGGTATAATTGCCGGTGTTTAATGCAAGCGGTTTGCCTTTAACTGTATTTATAAAAGTAATTTTTACCGTACCGGTATTTGCGGTTGTTTTTTGAGAATGGCTATCTGTGTTTGAGAAGGATAAAAAGTACAGCGGAAGCAATAAGAAAATGTTGTTCATAATAATTTCCATTTATGCCGACTACGTGTTTAAATATGTAAGCCACCCTGCTGTCGGCATAATACCATCTAACATTTCAACACAGTCCTACGGACTACTTATGAAATGAAGATGGTATTACCAGATCTCCCGGCCTATCTTTTTTCTGAAATCTTTCAATGCACCCACTTTCTTTTTTACTTCAATACGTTTTTCTTTAGCCGCTTTGGATGGTTTGGTGGCTTTGCGTAGTTTGGGTTTAATAAGGGCTTTGTTCACCAGGGCGTTCATTTTTTTTATTACATCCTGTTTATTACCCAGCTGCGTTCTGTCGGCCTGGCTTTTTACAAGCAAAAACCCTTCCGAGTTAATTTTTTTAAAAAGCTTTTCCTGCAGTAGTTTTTTCTCTTCATCTGTAACCAGGGTTGACGATTCAATATGCCAATAGCCTTCAACCATCGTCTCTACTTTATTGACGTTTTGGCCGCCTTTGCCCCCGCTTCGGGCAGTTTTAAACTTAATCTCGTCAGTTATATTCACCATCTTATCAAAATTAAGCAGAAAAAGTACGATTTTGCAGCCATAACCGTTTTATTTGAGTCTTAGATTTCGGTATGACCTGATTTTTACAGATTTTTGTACGAAACCAACCGGGAAGAAATGATCAAAGGTATTTACCATTCACTGGCGGAGCGTAAGCAACAACATAAAAAATCATTTGCCGTACTGATTGATCCCGACAAGGTGAACG
>JAOAUI010000351.1 GCA_030157685.1 Ferruginibacter sp.
AGGGAACTGATTTACATCATAGATTCCCATTTTCCAAAAATTGAATACTGAAATCATTTAATTTTGCCCGCAAGGCCACAGGCCATGGCAAAAAATTATGATTACAGAAAATAATAAAACCTGCGCCGTTATAGGCTGTGGTGTTTCGGGCATGGGCGCTGCCATACGCATGCGTAACAAAGGTTATAAAGTAACCGTATTTGAAGCCAATTCTTTCCCCGGCGGCAAACTATCTACCGAATCAAAAGACGGGTACCGCTTTGATATGGGGCCATCGGTATTTACCATGCCCCAGTATGTAAATGAACTGTTTGAAATTTCCGGAAAAAATCCGGCTGAGCATTTTCGCTATACACAGCTGGATCCGGTTTACAAATATTTTTTTGAAGATGGTACCACTTTAGAGTCTTACCATGGCAAGGAAAAATTTGCCGAACAGATGGCAGCCGGTTCAAAAGATTCAAAAGAAGACATCTTAAAATATCTCAACAAAACAGAAACCATTTATAATTTGACCGATGAGGTTTTCTTAAAAAATTCTTTGCACCGCCTGAAGAACTTTTTTACCTGGCCGGTGGTAAGGGGTATTTTAAATTTTGGAAAGATAGGCGCTTTTGATACCATGAATGGCGCCAATTCAAAAGCTTTTAAAGATTCAAGGCTGGTAAAAATATTCAACCGGTATTCCACGTATAATGGCTCCAGTCCTTACTTATCGCCTGCCACACTCAATGTGATTGCGCATGTAGAAATTGTAAAAGGAGCTTACTATCCCGAGGGTGGTATGGTGGGTATTACCAATGCCCTGGTAAAACTGGCTAAAGATATCGGCGTACAATTTAAATTCTCAACTCCGGTACGTGAGATACTGATCGAAAACAAAAAAGCAACCGGTGTACGTACCGATAACGGAACCGAAGCCTTTGATGTGGTGATCAGCAATATGGATGTGTACAACAGTTATAAAAAATTAATGCCCAACGTTAAAAGGCCGGCTAAAACACTTGACCAGCCAAAATCAAGCTCGGGTATTATTTTTTACTGGGGTATTAAAAAAGAATTCAAGGAACTGGGCCTGCACAATATCCTGTATGCCGAAAATTATGAAGAAGAATTTGATACCATCTTCAGCAAAAAAGCTATTTATCACGATCCAACTATTTATGTAAACATTACCAGCAAACATACGCCCACAGATGCACCACCCGGATGCGAAAACTGGTTTGCCTTTATTAATGTGCCCAACAACCAGGGGCAGGATTGGGATGCCTTTATTAATGAGGCCCGTGAAAATATGATCCGCAAAGTGAACCGGATTTTAAAAACAGATATCAGGCCATTGATAGAAAGCGAAATGGTTTTCGATCCCCGGGTTATTGAAAGCCGCACTTCCAGCGCATTCGGCGCCATTTATGGCAACAGCTCCAATAATAAATTTGCTGCTTTTTTGCGCCACGCCAATTTTTCAAAAGACATTAAAAACTTATACTTCTGCGGCGGCAGTGTTCATCCGGGCCCCAGTATCCCTTTATGCCTGCTTTCTGCCAAAATCACTACCGATTTAATCCCGTAATAGTGATATCGGGCAGCTTATTTAGTTTAAATTTGCACACTTTATTAAAATGAAGCAGGCGATAACTTCAACCTAAACTATTAAGATAGCTCCCTTTTAGAAAATGGGGCAGATTAACATGAGTAATCCGGTTATTATAGAGATACAAAATTTAACCAAATCCTTTAAACATGCCACAGAACCGGCAGTTGATGGTATTTCTTTTTCAATAAACCGAAACGAAGTTTTTGGCTTACTGGGCCCAAATGGAGCCGGCAAAACAACTACTATTTCTATCCTTTGCGGGCTTTTTCCCGCTACCAGCGGTAAGGTAACGATTGATGGCAAAAACCTGCATACCGAACTGGATTCTGTAAAAAATATGATCGGTATTGTACCGCAGGACATTGCATTGTATCCAACACTTACCGCCCGTGAAAACCTGGCGTTTTATGGCAGCATGTATGGCCTTTACGGCAAAGACCTGAAAGATAAAATTGAGAGCTGGCTGAAAAAACTTGGTTTGATTGACGCTTCAAACAGGCGTGTATCAACTTATTCGGGCGGAATGAAAAGACGGGTAAATTTAATTGCCGGTGTTTTACACAATCCAACTATTTTATTTTTAGATGAACCTACGGTTGGTGTGGATGTGCACAGCCGCAATGTGATCATTCAGCATTTAAAAGAAATCAATGCAGCTGGTACCACCATTATTTATACTTCCCATCACATGGAAGAAGCCCAGAATTTTTGTACCCGTGTTGCTATCATTGACCAGGGAAAAATTTTAACCGAAGGAACGCCTGCTGAACTGATCAGCCGCAATGCCGGATCTACCAACCTGGAGAATGTGTTTTTAAATTTAACCAACCGAAAATTAAGAGACTGATGTTGAATAAATTACTGGCCACGGTTAAAAAAGAGATACTCCTGCTTTTGAGAGATAAAGTAGGGCTTTCTGTTTTATTCCTGATGCCGGTAGCGCTTATTTTGGTGATGACATTGATACAGGATTCTGCTTTTAAATCCATCAACGAAAAAGGTATTCCTGTTGTTTTTGTTGACAACGATAACGATTCATTAGGCTACCAGGTAAAGCAGGGCCTGTTATCCAATCCACTTTGCTTTGTCAGCGATAGTATTGACGGAAAGCCCGCCAGCAGCGAATCGGCTAAAAAAGCGGTAA
>JAOAUI010000352.1 GCA_030157685.1 Ferruginibacter sp.
GTTGCTTCTTTCAAAGCTTCGCTCATGGTAGGGTGAGGGTGAACTGCATTTAATATTTCGTGGGCGGTGGTTTCCAGTTTGCGGGCAACCACGGCTTCGGCAATCATATCTGTTACACCGGCACCAATAATATGGCATCCTAAAAACTCGCCGTATTTGGCATCATAAATAACTTTTACAAAACCTTCGGTGGCACCGGCAGCAACTGCTTTACCGCTGGCAACAAAAGGGAACTTGCCAACCTTTACTTCGTAACCGGCATCTTTGGCCGCTTTTTCGGTGTAACCAACGCTGGCAATCTCGGGACTGCAATAAGTACAGCCGGGTATGTTGTTGTAATCCATTGGCTCGGGATGATGGCCGCTTAAATGTTCGGCTGCATTAATACCTTCTTTGCTGGCAACGTGTGCAAGTGCCTGCCCCGGTGTGCAATCGCCAATGGCGTAAATACCCGCTACATTTGTTTGTCCGTTTGCATCAACAATTATTTTTCCTTTGTCGGTTTTAATGCCCAATGCTTCCAGTCCTAAATTTTCGATATTGGCAACAACACCCACGGCGCTTAATAAAATATCGGCTTCCAAAACTTCTTCGCCGGTGGCAGTTTTTACTGTTGCTTTTACGCCTGCGCCGCTGGTATCTACTTTGGTAATTTCGGCGCTGGTCATAATGGTCATGCCCTGCTTTTTAAAATTCTTTTCCAGTTCTTTGCTGATGTCTTCATCTTCAACCGGTACCAGTCTTGGCATAAATTCTACCATGGTAACTTTAGTACCCATGCTGTTGTAGAAATAAGCAAACTCGCTACCGATGGCGCCGCTTCCGCAAACGATCATGCTCCTGGGTTGCTCTGGTAAAACCATCGCTTCACGGTAACCAACTATTTTTTTACCGTCAATAGGCATGGTGGGTAATTCACGTGCCCTGCCGCCAGTAGCGATGATGATATTTTTTGCTTCTACAATTTGTTTGGTGCCATCGGCTGCCGTTACTTCCATTTTAGTAGCGGCAATTAATTTACCGGTTCCCATGATCACATCTATCTTATTCTTCTTCATCAAAAACTGGATGCCCTTGCTCATTTTATCGGCTACACCACGGCTGCGGGTGATGACGCCGCCAAAATTGGCTGATGGATTTTCTACATTAATTCCATACGTATTAGCATGTTTTGCATATTCGTACACCTGTGCACTTTTAAGCAGTGCTTTGGTTGGAATACAACCCCAGTTGAGGCAAATGCCGCCGAGACTTTCACGTTCTACAATTGCCACTTTTTTACCAAGCTGACTTGCTCTGATTGCTGCGGGATAACCACCGGGGCCGCTGCCGAGTACTATTACGTCGTATGCCATGTTTATAATTATGAGTTATGAATGATGAATTATGAGTTGCAAATTTAAACTGAAAGAGGGGATTAGCCAAAAGCTAATTTACCTCACTCTCCTTCTGAGCTACACTCGTTCCTTTGCAAGGAACTCCTCAAGGAGAGGGAGCGGCGCATTGAACATATTCGAGCATTTTAACTACCACATCAGCATTGGTAATTTTTTCAGCAGTATTTTAAAGGCTTCATTTTAATCTTCCAGTTCCCTCTCCTCATGGAGAGGGGTTGGGGTGAGGTTTTAACGTTTTGTAAGGCCTGCCTTCGGCATTTCTGTGTATTTTTAAGGATGATTAAAAGAATATTGTTTCTCTGTACGTTTTTAATGTTTGTTCTGGCAGTAAACAGCCAAACCATTCCCAAATGGAAGATGAATGATGTGGTTAAATCCTACTCGGGCAAAAATGATACAACCTATGTGGTTAATTTCTGGGCTACGTTTTGCAAACCCTGTATTGAGGAGATACCGGATTTTATAAGGATTGTAGAGAAGTATAAAAAGCAAAAAGTAAAACTGCTGCTGGTGAGTCTTGATTTGCCTTCATTTTATCCTGCAAAAATTGCCAGTTTTGCAAAAAAGAATAATTACAAAACAAATATTGTGTGGCTGAATGAAACCGATGCCGATATTTTTTGCCCGATGATTGACCTCAAATGGAGCGGTGCCATACCGGCCACCATTATTGTAAATAATAAAACGGGCTATAAAAAATTTGCGGAAGACCAGATAAGCCCAACAGATTTTGAAAAGTACCTGAATGAAGCGATAAATGGGATTGCTGCAGATAAATATATGGCACCGATGAATGATGCAGAGGTAATCAAGTACCCTAAGGGAGAATCTATCGGTGAAAGTGAGTTTTTAGTTTTTAAATCGAATGATAGTTCTGTTTATTCAATAACAGCTGGCAAAGTGAAAACAATAGCCAGGATAGAAGGTATGACAGTTGTGATGATTGAAAATGAGAGCTTTTTTTATACATACTCTAATATGGGATCAACCAAATTAAAGACTGGTGATATGGTGAAGGCGAATCAATTCATTGGATATGCCACTAAAAACCTTGATGGAGAACTTGCACTTGACTTGTATAAGAATGACAGCGGAGGGAATTATCTCACACTTACCAAAGACAATTTTATAAACCGAAGCGATAAAAAACTAACAGATCATTCTATTGATTCTAATAATCCTCAATAAATTAATTTCAGATACTGGTGATAATAAAAAATCAGTTTGCCAATAACAGTAAACTGATTTTTTATTTATAATTCTCTTTAAATAATCTTAATCGATAACTAAAAACTAAAAACCCGGAACTCAGAATTATTACATTCCGCCATTAGCAGAT
>JAOAUI010000353.1 GCA_030157685.1 Ferruginibacter sp.
GGTGTTTCAAATCCAAGGTCGGTAACAGATTGTACCAACTGTTCGTTCAGGCCTAAGGCCTCAAATGCATTCATGTAAATTGTTTTGCGATAGCCACATGTTATTTCCGGATAATGCTTAACCCTGTTAAGTATCGGAATGTCATGCTTTGGCCGTTGATAAAGTACAGGGAGATCAAATCATCCCGAAAGAAAGTCTATTTGCAACAGCAACTGAGCATGTCATGTAATTCTCAGTTTTAATTAATGGGCGCAAAGGTAGGTTATTTATTCTCATTTTTGGCATGATAGGAAGTATTTTAAAAAATAGCAATGACAAATCACCTTAAAACCAGTAGTTTTTTATTAATGATTAAACTAAATTTGGTTTTCTATATCTAAAACCAGCTAACTCAACCTTTATGCTTAAATACCTGCTGCTGTTTTGTTTTTGGTTTATTGGCTTGTCTGTAAAAGGCCAGACAGATTCCCTTACTAAAGAAGAAAAACGTTTGCTGGACTCTATGTTTAAGAACGATGAGTTTATTAAGCTGATGAAGAAAAAAGACAAGAATTACTTAGACGTTGCCATAGGTATTACGAATGGCGCATTCAGTTCTACCAACAATGCAGCCAATGCTACCGGCGTAGATAAACAATTAATATACACCCCTTCTGTTGTCTACCGTTTAAAAAATGGATTTAGTTTTGGCATTTCTGCTTTTATAACAGCCGACAGCACCAGCAAACCTGAAATTTACCAAACAGGCCTTACTGCCGGTTACGATTATTATGGCAAAACCATTTATGCAGGTGGCAGTTATACAAGGTATCTCAGCAATCAAAATAAATACAACAGCAAATCACTTTACCAGAACGACCTGTATGCTTATATAAAACTTGCAAAAGGATTACTACAGCCGGGTATTACTTTGGGATATGTAACCGGCAAGTACAAAGAAACCAGCTTTGTAACTTTTAAAAGACTGATTCATTTACCCAACCCACCACCCAATGGACGGGATACGCTGATAACAATAACCGGAAAAGATTCAACCGATAACAAGACCAGCTATTTTTCTGCAGCAGCAACAGTTGGGCACGATTTTGCATTTTACAATGTACTTTCAAAAAAAGATGAACTGGATTTTATACCCACACTCATACTGAATATGGGCAGCGATAAATTAACGCAAACACATACCAATAAGGTATTTGACAGGCCTGCTTTAAGCAGCAGAAAAAAATCTGATTACAGTAATAAGTTCCAGGTGCAGTCAATTGCAGCATCGCTTGATTTTACCTACATGGTAAAAAAGTTTTTTATACAGCCCATTGTTTATTTTGATTATTATCTTCCGGAAACAACAGAGAACAGGTTCAGTGCTATCTTTTCTGTAACTGCAGGGTTTTCATTTTAACATTAAGAAACAATTTTTTACAAAAATTGAATATAGCCACTAAGGCACTAAGACACAAAGGAAAAATGCGTAGCATTTTTTTATGCTTCGTGCCTTAGTGTCTTTGTGGCAAACCTTTTTTTCTGCGAAGCAGAGAAAAATCTTATTGTTGTTTGCAAAGCCCCGTTTTTTGATGACATGGCAAATTTCTTTTTAAACAACCTTCTCTTAACATAAGTTTGTAATTTTGAAAAAGCTATTGGCATATTACTTGGTGCATTACAGCTAACTAAAAATTTTTTATTTTATGAAGACAAAACTTGTAATCCTCGCAATTTTAATCATTACCTGTGATGCAGCAATTGCACAAAAAATACACGTTGGTGTTAAAGGCGGTGCCAACATCAATAAGCTAACCGGCAAATCATTCGACGACCAGTTTTCATTTGGCTACCATGTTGGTGGATTCTTTTCGGTAGGACTGGGCAAAAAATTTGCCATTCAGCCCGAAGTTTTATTTAACCAGGTTAATGTAGATACATCCAGCAATTACAGTACTGTTTATCAATTCAATAAAGTAGATAAAGTGCAGCTGAAGTACATGAGCATTCCCATATTGCTTAATTACAAACCTGTTAAATACTTTACAATTCAGGTGGGGCCGCAGTTTGGCATACTAACCAATAAAAGCAAAACCCTGGTGCAAAATGGTAAAGATGCTTTTAAGTCCGGCGACTTCAGCATGTTGGGCGGTGTACAGGTTAACATATCTCACCTGAATATTTATGCACGTTATGCAGTTGGCCTGAGCAACCTCAATAATATTGATGATAAAGAAAAGTGGAAGAGCCAGACCATTCAGCTTGGTGTAGGGCTTACGTTATAATTTTTACGGACGTATGATGGTGAGAGAGCCATCGGCGTTCAGTTTTACAATAGCAGACGGTGATGCTGCGGTTACATCATCCTGGCGGTGTTGCACTATATAGTCAACACCGCTTTTTATTTCAATATCTATATCTTCAAATAAAGCGGGTGCAGGATAGCCAGAGATATTTGCCGACGTGGAAACAAGCGGTTTACCAAAGCGGTTTATCAGCAGTTTGCAAAAAGGATCTTTGGTTATGCGTATGCCTACCGTGCCATCATCCTGTATCATATTTGCAGCCAGGTTGGTGCCGCCTTCATAAATAAATGTAGTAGGCTTATGTATGCCTTTTATATAATCGAATATTTTTGGATCGGGCTGTGTTACATATTTCGAAATTTCTTTTTCATCAGCCAGTAAAACAATCATACTTTTTCCATCCTGCCGTTTTTTTAATGCATAAATTTTTGCAACTGC
>JAOAUI010000354.1 GCA_030157685.1 Ferruginibacter sp.
AGCACCGGCATAAAGCTCGCCGCCAATTTTTAAAACAGCTGTGTTGCCGGTAATGGTAACGCTGTATTTATTTTTTGATGAAGTGTACCATTTATAAGTGTACTCAATAGATTCCTGTCCGCCGGCCCAACGGTCAAAATCAAAACCAGCTGCAATCTCATCCTGCGGATCGGCTTTAAAACAACTGTCGGCAAATTTAAAATGCTCCCTTTCTGCCTGTATGTATGCTTCGCCAACATAAGGTACGCTGCTGCGTAAATACATAAAATACTTTTCAGCTTCCTTCCATTGCACTTTGTATGGAGGGTTGTTTTCTTTTCCGGTTCCTTTGTATAATTTGAATGAATTAAATTTTACTTCGTTCTTTTTATAAAAACCAAGAAAATCGAAAAACACTTTTCTTACTGCAACCTGCTCTGCATTCAGTTGAGCAAATACAGGCAATGCAAACAGCAATACAATAAAACAGGCAGTTATTTTTTTCATTTAAAAAAGATTAAACTTAAAATTACATGGTTCCTGTTACCTGGCATATACTCCATTTGGAGAAACCACGCAGGCTGGTCCGCCGGTGATGCCAACAGGCGGCACAATAATATCTATCACTTCGCCATTAATTTTTAAAGTTACTTTCTTTGCATGAATTTCAACACCCTGCTGATGAAATGGCGGCATGGCAGCCGGCTCACGATTGATAAGATAAGGCGCACTGAAATCGCTCATTTCCACTTCAAAAGTATAATCGCCCACAACACACTTGCTGGTTGCTTTATCTGCCGTTATTTCAATATCAATAGTAGCATTTAAAACCGGGGCCTGTTCAAACGGTGTGTCTGCAAAAATATTAGGGCCAAAATATTTGCCTACTTCTTCGTTGGTGCTTACAAAGCCCATTACTGCGGGCATGCCAGTGGGATCTGGTTGCCAAAGTACCATACCGCTTGCGGCATTACCCACCGGTGTATTTACCATGCGGCCTAAATGCACGATCAGATTAGGCATCTGCAAATCGGGTGATGTTACGGCAACTAAATCAATACCGCCTTCCCAGCTCATCCATTTTGAAACATTTGTCATAAAGTTATTTTAGTAGTTGTTAAATAAGATGGTGAATGTATAAAAGCCAGGGGTTACTTAAAATACCCTATGGAGGGTATATTGAGTAACATTTGAAGCAGGCGGCTGAATTGTATGGCCAGTATATGTAGCTTTACCGACAAAACAAAGTAAATAATGCGGAGCCACTTTCTTATAATTTTTTTGCTGTTTATTGCCAAAGGTTTATTTGCTCAAAAAAACGAACTGGTTAAACAATTGGCTGCCATTGAAAAAAGTAATACCCATCAGGCAGCCATTATTGAACTTAAAAAAATACTTAGCTCGTCAAATCTTACAGCTACAGAAAATATAGCAGTACAAACTGTATTGGTTCATAAGTATCAGCAACTTAAGCAATGGGATATCTGTTTGAATTACTGTCAGGCCCAGGTTGCTTTAGCACATCAACAACATAATACATTGGCTGAAGCAACTTTTTATAAACTGATAGGAGGTACATATTATTACATTCCTCAAAAAGAAAACGCCATTGCCTATTGGAAAAAATGCATTGAAATAGCCGAGCCAAATAGATACAACGCATTATTAGCACAGTGTTACCATAATGTGGGTGTAATTTCTTTTGAAGGGGCTGATTACAAATTAGCCGAAAAGTATTTTATTAAAGCAATTGATTTAAGCAAACAAAACAACGATACAGCTTCAACTACTTTTAGCCTTCATTACAGGCTGCTTGCAACTACATACGATGCAGAAAATATGCTGGACAAAGCGGAGAAAATATTTAAGGAAATAATTGCAAAAAGCAGGGCTGCAAAAGATTCAGCAAATTTGGTAGAAAGTTTATTGTTTTACACGAATGTTCTTAAAAAGAAGAACGAATTTGAAAAAGCGATTTTGTTTAGCCAGGAGGCATTGGCAATTGCCCGGAAAATAAATTTAATAGATGGTGTAATCACTGCTTTAAATACACATGCAGCTAATTTGGCTGTTGCACAAAATTATAAAGAGGCATATAAATATAAGACTGAAGAAGATACTCTTTTAAAAACAAGATTTAATGGTGATTTAAATAAAAAAATAAGTGATGCCGAAGCAGTATTTAAAACAACTGAACTGCAGCATGAAAACGAAATAGCATTTATTAAAGCAAAAAAAGAAAAACAGGTTTACGTAACTGCCTTTGCCGGGTTACTCATACTTGCCAGTTTTGCATCTTATTATGTTTATCAAAAAAGAAACGTAAGGCAAAAAATACAAATGCAGCTGCAGATGCAGGAAGAAAAGGAAAGGCTTAGTCGTGATCTGCATGATAACCTGGGCTCACAAATGGCTTTGCTTAGCAACCATGTTGAGAGTTTAGACATCAATTACCGCAAACAAACCGGTATAGATGAAAATATAGACCGGGTAAAAGGCACATCCAAACAACTTTTACAAACATTGCGTGAAACCATCTGGATACTAAATAAGGAACAGGTAAACGCACAGGAATTTTTTGATAAACTGGTTGAATATGCCCACCGGTTCTTGCAATCTTATCCGGAAGTAAAGCTACAGGTAACAGAAACATTTACGGGCAATAAAGAGCTTAATTCAAATGAAGCACTGCAGCTTTTCCGCATTTGCCAGGAAGCCATTACCAATTCCTGTAAATATGC
>JAOAUI010000355.1 GCA_030157685.1 Ferruginibacter sp.
GTGAGTCGTGAGTCGTGAGTCGTGAGTCGTGAGTCGTGAGTCGTGAGTCGTGAGTCGTGAGTCGTGAGTCGTGAGATAAGATTGAGCTGTTAAAGTTAGAACAAACCATTAACCAAAAACTATTAACTACAAACCATTTTCCCTTGCGCTTCTTTTCAAAAATAGCCGTTTTATTCAATGCCTGCTTTTTAGTTGCAGTTGTTTTCTGGTATATAGAAAAACATAAAAACAACGAAGGTAGTGCAACACAGATACTGCCGCTGCCCTGGCTGGAAGGTACTTTTGTGATATTGGGTTATACGGCAATTGTGGTTAATGTGCTGTTCTTACTGCTCACTTTTATATTTTATTCCTTTAAATCAGCCATTAAAATTCCCCGTTGGATTATTATCTTTAACATCATTATTTTTTGCTGCCAGGTTTATTTTCATTTCATTCATAAAGACTAAGTATGATACACACCATACTCAAAGACAAAAGCACCAAACTTTTTATTTTACTGGCTGGTATTTTTATAACCAGTGCATTGCTGGCCGAAATAATCGGCGTAAAAATATTTTCGCTGGAAGATACGGTTGGCGTGCCCAGGGCAAACATCAATTTGTTTGGCAGCCCTTTCAGTTTTCATTTAACAGCTGGTGTGTTATTGTGGCCGGTTGTTTTTATCATGACGGATATCATCAATGAATATTATGGCACCCGTGGCGTAAAATTTTTATCTTACCTCACCATCGGGCTAATCAGTTACGCATTTCTCATCTTCACCGGTGCCATCCATCTTTCTCCATCCGAATATTTTTCTGTTGGTAATGGAGTTGATAAACCCGATAATGCCTTCAGGGGAATTTTCGGCCAGGGTATGTGGATCATCATTGGCTCCATCATCGCCTTCCTGGTGGGGCAGTTGCTGGATGTACTCATTTTTCACCGCATTAAAAAAATGACCGGCGAAAAAAATATGTGGTTAAGGGCAACTGGTTCTACATTGGTATCGCAGCTGGTTGACAGTTTTGTGGTGCTTTTTATTGCTTTTTATGTAGGCAAACGTTTACAAACCGGCCAGGGCGATCCCTGGAGCCTGCACCAGGTGCTGGTTACCGGTACCGGCAATTATATCTACAAATTTGCAGTAGCCATACTGCTCACCCCGGTTATTTACGGGGTACATGCCTGGATAGAAAAGTACCTGGGTAAGGACCTGGCTACAGATATGAAGCAGGCTGCTATGGGTGCGGAATAGTTTTTTTTCTGCATGTCAGTAATTTTTGAGCCGTGTTTTTTGCCAGTACGGCATTAAATAGGTAACTTAACGCCCTCTGTTTATCAAAAAAAACTACTGAAGTGCCTATTTCTACAACAGCTTTTTACAACCGTTGCAAAAAACTTTTTTTTCTGCTGACTTTATTATTGGCAGTTAATAAGATCACTGTTGCCCAATGCCCGCCAAATATTGATTTTGAACAAGCGACTTTTAATGGGTGGAATTTGTATACGATGAATAATTTTTTGGGGCCTGCTACTTTAATAAATCTTCTTCCAACACCACCCATTGCCGGAAGGCATGATATGCTGGCTAATCCACCTGGAAATGGGCTAGATCTTTACGGCCTGTTTCCAAAAAACTGCCCGAATGGCAGTGGACATTCGGTTAAAATCGGGGCTGATATTCTTGGAGGACATACAGCAGAGAAAGCTTCTTACACTTTTACAATTCCGGCAGGGCAAAACACGTTTAATTTAATTTATCATTACGCAATCGTTTTAAATGATGCCAGTCATGCTCCAGATCAACAGCCAAGATTGTTGATAGAAGTTAAAAATATTACAGATGGATTGCCGTTACCTTGCCCCATGCCTCCAATTGTTGCCACAGGTAACCTGCCAGGATTTCAAACATCTGCCACAACTGCAAATGGTCAACCCGTAAGATTTAAGCCATGGGCTGCAGGTACTGTGTTATTAGATAACCTTGCAGGGAAAACTATTGAGCTTTCTTTTACAACAACAGGTTGCGGCTTAGCCGGTGGAACGCATTTTGGGTATTCATATATTGATGTAAACACTGAATGTGGAAGCTCGTTTATTGGTGCAGTTTTTTGTCCCGATGACGCTTTTATTAATGTTACTGCGCCTTATGGTTATGATGTTTACACATGGTATGATGACGTTACTTTAACTAATCCTATCGGAAACGCTCAAACAATTAACTTTACGCCACCTCCACCAGCAGGAACGATAATTTATGTAAAGATGGATCCGTTTCCCGGATATGGTTGTACTAATGTGTTAGCTGCAGAATTAATAGATACTCTTACAATCCAGTCGGTCGCCGGGCCAGATCAATTATCCTGTCAAAATGCACCGGTTCAGCTTGGGGCACCTCCAAAGCCAACCTATGTCTATTCGTGGAGCCCCGCCGTGGGTTTAAATGATCCTAATATAGCAAACCCAATAGCCAGCCCTTCGGTTACAACACAATATGTTGTTACTACAACAAGTGCCGGCGGCGGTTGTTTAACTACCGATACAGTTATTGTAAAAGCAGCAGTTTTAGATACAACTGTAAATGTTACAGGGTTTCTTACAGGATGTATAACGCCAGCCAATCCTACTATACTAAAAGTGGGCCGTGGCGTTGCAGATAGTATACAATGGTACCGAAACAATTTCCCCATACCGGGAGCCAATGATACCATATACAACGTGGTGCAAACCGGGGCTTACCATGTTACTTTATTCAGTTTCCAGGGTTGTAACTTAAGTTCAACGGATATTAATATTACCGTTAATCCTACACCTGTTGCCGGTTTTAACCTCAATGCTTTAATTCAGTGCTTTAACGGCCACCAGTTTAATTTTACCAATACGAGTACCATCGCATTTGGTACCATGCAATACAACTGGAATTTGGGAGATGGTACCATATTAACAACCCCGGATGTTAGTTATAGCTATGCCGATACCGGAACTTATATTGTTAAACTAACCGTAACATCTGACCAGGGCTGTATTGACAGTGTTTTGTATACTGTAACTGTTAACGAAAGTCCGGTTGCAGCATTTGATGCTAATACAAAGGCGATATGCCAAAAAATAAACGACTTTATTTTTACCAACTCAAGCACGCTTGCAGTGGGTACTATGAAATATCTGTGGGATTTTGGCGATGGTAATACAGATACGAGCCGTGATGCCCGCCATTATTACAGAGACCCCGGTACTTATACTGTAAGGCTTACCACCACATCCGAAAAAGGCTGCCCCAATGATTCGGCTTTTAATATTACTGTGAATCCCGAACCAATTGTAGGTTTTACCGAACCCAATGCACAGCAATGTTTTGGAAACAACCAGTTTAATTTTATAAACACCAGTACGGTACTTACGGGAAGCCTGACACAATATCTATGGAATTTAGGTGATGGAACAAGTGCATCAACAAAAGATGTAACCCATAGCTATGCTGCAGCCGGCGAATACACGGTTAAAATGGTTGCAACAACTGATAGTGGCTGTGCCGACAGTATATATAAAAACGTAAAAATATTCAAATACGCCATTGCCGATTTTAAGGTAGACCCTGTTTGTGTAAACCAGCGCCTGCCTTTGTATAATCAAACCATCAATACATCTCCATCTGTATTAACCTGGTTATGGGAATTTGGTAACGGGGCAACATCTACTTCGCAAAATCCGGTTTACAGTTATCCTGCTCCCGGTTACTATCCAATAAAATTAACGGTAAGTAATATTCATTGCCCGCAAACATTATCTGTTAAGCAAATTGATGTTACTATTGATGAACCATTGCCGGGCATCAGGTATGCCGATGTGGAAGCAGTAATGAATTTTCCGGAACAGCTTCAGGCCAGGCAGATTGCCAATACGGTGTTATGGACACCGGCAACCAACCTCGATTTTTCGAACAGTTACAGGCCAAGCTTTAAAGGGCTTGCACCGCAGCTTTACCAGGTACAGTTAAAAACAAGAAGTGGTTGTGTTACGGTTGATACGCAGTTTGTAAAGATCAAAAAGAAGATAGAAATTTATGTGCCAACAACATTTACACCAGATGGAAACGGCCGTAATGATTACCTGTACCCGGTACTGATGGGTTTTAAAACCCTGAAGACCTTTAAGGTATTTGACCGCTGGGGAAAATTATTATTTCAAACAACAACCGAAAGGCCAGGATGGGATGGCAGGGTGAAAGGAGACAGGCAGGAAATACAAACTGTTGTGTGGATGGTTGAAGCAGTTGATGTGGACGGGGTTACTCACAAACGACAGGGCACAACAATTATATTACGCTAGCAAATGATTAATAAAAAAGAGGCTGTTTTAAAAAGGCAGCCTCTTTAATTCCATAAAGAAAAAATTATTGGGTTTTAAGAACAATATTTTTTACATCAGCTTTCTTCTCATTTCCGAAGCTGATCTTTGTCTTTTTTGTAAATTCCACAGATCCAGGTGACTGAATGTGCGGCTGTTGCTGTCGTTCTTTACATCAAAAGCCAGGGTTTCTTTTGTTTCCAGCAATAATTCTTTCAGGTCTTTTTTACTGAGAGGTGTACCTACACCCATTACTTCACTTTTCATATTTCTGTTTTTTATTCATTACGTATTTCTTCCTCAAATAGTCAGGCGTTGCTGTCTGGCAGGGAGTTTTGGGGCAAACAGGAGGTTTATAAACCAATATCTATCGCGGTAGTTCTGAATTGCGCCGCAAATATACAACACATTTACTTCAGTGCAATGTGTAATAGATGTTTTACGGCTTAATTAAATGTTAAACGGTTTTTTAAGCAGATAAATTGCCTGCTTCATCTTTAATTTGTTTTATTATATTTAATAATGCAAAATAAAACTGAGCCCACTCTTAAGCGTGAGATTGGAGCTGTGGCCCTGGCCCTCAATGCAATCAATCTTACCATTGGTGCAGGTATTTTCATTTTGCCTGCTATTGTTGCACAAAATCTTGGCCGCTCCGCTTTTATTGCCTATCTGCTTTGCGGTTTACTGGTAATACTAATTATGCTTTGTTATGCCGAAATTGGCAGTAAGGTTACAACTTCGGGCGGCTCTTACGCCTATGTAGAAAAAGCATTTGGCCCCCTTGCCGGATTTTTGATCAATACTCTCTTCTGGTTTGGATTTGCGGCTTTGTCTGATGCTGCAGTAATAAATGCTATGACTGATATGCTTGCCACATGGTTCCCCGTTTTTTCTATTGGCTATGTTCGGATATTTTTTTTTACAGCCATATTTGGCCTTTTAACCTTTGTAAATATCCTTGGCGTAAAACAGGGGTCTCAGTTTGCTGTTACTGCCACAATAGTCAAATTAACACCACTGATATTGCTTGTTATTATTGGCATGTTTAGTATTTCTCCCGAAAACTTAGCCATAAAAACCTGGCCTTCGGTGCAAAGTATTGGAGAAACTGCATTGGTTTTACTTTTTGCATTTATGGGTATTGAAACGGCTTTAAATGTAAGTGGCGAAATAAAGAATCCGCATCGTACCATACCCAAAGGAATATTCATGGGCGTTTTTGGTGTATTGTTTATGTACATGTTGATACAGCTTGTTGCACAGGGTGTATTGGGCAATCAGCTGGCCACACATAAAGATGCACCATTAGCTTCGCTGGCAACGCAGCTAATTGGCCCTGTTGGTGGCACCATCATGCTGGTAACAGGCGTATTAGCAATGTTTGGCATGTTAAGTGGCGATGTACTTGCATCTCCCAGGTTGTTGTATGCTGCATCAAAAGATAAATTGCTTCCGCAATTTTTAAGCCATGTGCATCCAAAATTTGCAACTCCTTACTGGTCAATAATTGCTTACAGTTTAACAGGGTTACTTTTAGCATCCAGCGGTGGTTTTAAACAGCTGGCTACCTTAGCCAGTTCATCTGTACTCCTCATTTACCTGGCTGTTGTACTGGCTATGATAAGGCTTCGCTTTAAAAAAGAAGATGCTGCTGCCACAGGTTTTAAAGTACCCGGCGGATTGATTATACCGATACTTGCTGTTGCTGCCATTTGCTGGTTTTTGTACCAGGTAACCTGGTCAGAGGTTAAAGCGCTAGGTATTTTCTTTTTGCTTTGTACTGCACTGTATTTTATTAACCAGTATGTAAGAACAGCAAAAAGTAAGAGTTAAATATTTTGCAAACACTAAACAAGGTTTTTCTCTTTAACTATTTTACAATCGCCAGTTAACAGGAGATTCGCTGAAAAGAATCATAGACCATTAAACAATTCATCAGTTTTCGTGTTTTTACCATTGACAGATTATATCAAAATGAGCTGATGTATTTTATCTGATTAAAGTCATGCAAATGATTGATGTAATATGGTCAGGTCATTACATAAGTAAATCACAATTATCATAACTTTATAGTCTAAAACAATTAAACAAAAATATAGTATGGAAAGTAACGCATCTCAGGGCCAATGCCCGTTTTCTGGTGGCGCTTTAAAGAAAAGTGCAGGCGGTGGTACCAGCAATCGCGACTGGTGGCCAAATTTATTGAACCTGAACATCCTTCGCCAACATTCAAACCTGTCCAATCCGATGGGTGAATCATTCAACTATGCTACAGAATTTAAAACCCTTGATCTGGATGCAGTGAAGAAAGATATTTTCGATCTGATGACTACATCTCAGGACTGGTGGCCTGCAGATTATGGCCATTATGGGCCCTTCTTTATTCGTATGGCCTGGCACAGCGCAGGTACATACCGTATACATGATGGCCGTGGTGGCGGTGGCTCGGGCACACAGCGTTTTGCGCCACTCAATAGCTGGCCCGACAATGCAAACCTGGATAAGGCACGTTTACTATTGTGGCCTGTAAAGAAAAAGTATGGAAGAAAACTCTCCTGGGCCGATCTGATGATACTAACAGGAAACTGTGCCCTTGAATCAATGGGCTTTAAAACCTTTGGTTTTGGTGGCGGCCGTGAAGATATTTGGGAAGCTCCTGAAGATATTTATTGGGGCTCTGAAACGGAGTGGCTTGGAGACAAGCGCTATACAGGTGACCGTGAACTGGAGAATCCACTGGGTGCTGTACAGATGGGGCTTATTTACGTGAATCCCGAAGGGCCTAACGGAAACCCCGACCCACTTGCAGCTGCACGGGATATTCGTGAAACCTTTGGCCGCATGGCAATGAACGATGAAGAAACTGTAGCGTTGATTGCAGGTGGCCACTCATTTGGTAAAACCCATGGCGCCGCCGATCCCGGCAAATATGTTGGCCGTGAACCTGCAGCAGCAGGCATTGAGGAACAAAGCCAGGGTTGGAGCAATACTTTCGGCACTGGTAATGCAGGCGACACAATTACCAGCGGCCTTGAAGGAGCCTGGACTACAACGCCAACGAAATGGAGTAACAACTTTTTTGAGAACCTGTTTGGTTACGAATGGGAATTAACAAAAAGCCCGGCAGGTGCTCAACAGTGGAAACCTAAAGGCGATGCAGGCGCTGGTTTAGTGCCCGATGCACATGATGCTTCAAAACGCCATGCACCATTTATGCTTACTACTGATCTGGCATTACGGATAGATCCTGTGTATGAAAAAATTTCAAGACGCTTCTTTGAAAATCCCGATCAGTTTGCTGATGCTTTTGCACGTGCATGGTTCAAGCTCACACATCGTGATATGGGGCCACGTGTACGTTATCTTGGTAAAGAAGTACCGGCCGAAGAACTGATATGGCAAGACCCTGTGCCTGCAGTTACACATGAATTGATAAATGATAATGATATTGCAGAACTGAAGGGTAATTTATTAGCTTCCGGACTTTCTGTATCTCAACTGGTATCTACAGCCTGGGCCTCAGCATCAACATTTCGTGGCTCCGATAAACGTGGTGGTGCCAATGGTGCCCGTATTCGTCTTGCTCCGCAGAAATATTGGGAAGTGAATAACCCTGCCGAACTGACTAAAATACTGGAAACATTGGAAAGCATCCAGTCTGCATTCAACAATACGCAAACCCGCAATAAAATGGTTTCGGTTGCCGATATCATTGTACTGGGTGGTTGTGCAGGTATTGAGCAGGCAGCAATGAATGCCGGTGTTACCATAACAGTACCTTTTACTGCAGGGCGTACCGATGCATCACAGGAGCAAACCGATGTGGAATCATTTGCAGTGCTGGAGCCGGTTGCAGATGGTTTCCGCAACTATAAAAAGAACCGCTCCACCGCATTGGCAGAAGAAATGCTGATTGACAAAGCGCAACTGTTGACATTGACAGCACCTGAACTGACAGTGCTTGTTGGCGGTATGCGTGTGCTGAACACAAATACCGCAGGAACTAAACATGGTGTTTTCACTAACAACCCCGGTGCACTTACAAACGATTTCTTTGCAAACCTGATAGACTTTGGTACAACCTGGAAAGCTACTTCGGATGCTAAAGATGTATTTGAGGGCAGTGACCGTAAAACAGGCGAAGTAAAGTGGACAGCAACCCGAGCAGATCTTATCTTTGGTTCCAATTCAGAACTGCGTGCCCTTGCAGAAGTGTATGCATGTGAGGATTCGAAAGATAAATTTGTACAGGATTTTGTTGCAGTGTGGACGAAGGTGATGAACCTAGACCGTTTTTAATTAACCTGTTCCTCAGTTGAATTATATGATTTAGAAAAGGTGGCCTGGTAACGGGCCACTTTTTCATTTTGTAAAGTGGTGAACAGATCAGCTTCCTCAGAAAATAAAATCTACCTTTGCCCTCTATCAGCCGGGTTATCGTTCTCTAATTTATTAGGGGAAGGAAAGTCCGGACAGCACAGAGCAACACACCGGTTAAGAGCCGGCTTCGGTATGTTTAGTGGAGACACTAACCATGGCGAAAGAGACAGGGCCACAGAAAATTACCGTCCCTCCCGATAGCTATCGGGATAACCGGGATAAGGGTGAAAACGTGAGGTAAGAGCTCACGGGTTTTTGCAGTAATGCATAAATTGGGTAAACCTTGTGTGCTGTAATGCCACGTAAACCGGCGCTTGAGGGCGGCTCGTCCGATGCCGAAGGGTAGGCAGCAAGATTGTAACAGTAATGTTGCAGCCAGATAAATGATGACCGGGTGTTTGACCTTTAGCTTGGTTACACAAACACTTACAGAATCCGGCTTACAGGCTGATAGATTTTTAAAAAATTAAAGGGCCTTACATTTTTGTAAGACCCTTTTTTATTTTTTTAAGAGAAAATTCTTTTTGTTCTAAAAACTCTGATACGGATTAACTAATTAACTTTCTTCCCCCCATCCACATCTTTAATAAACTGTATCAGCCCCGGAAAATAATTTTTCTGATCGTCGTACATACTCATGTGGCTGCCGTTGGGGCAGATAATGTTGCGGCCGTTCTGTACCTGTGTACTCATCCATTTCATGTGCTCAGGATCCATGGTATCGTGTGCACCGCCAATGGTGAGTGTGGGTGTTTTTATTTTGGGTAATTCTTTGCTTACATCCCAGGCAATTAAATTACCGCCAATGCCAAACTCGCTGGGCCCCTGCATAGTAACATACAATGATTGGTTCATTTTTGAAAGACCACGATTCAACGGCTCAGGCCATTGGGCTAACCGGCAAATATGTTTTGCATAAAAATGAGGCATCAACAGTTCCATGTATTTGGGATTTGAAAAATCACCTTTAGATTCTATCTGCCTGATGGTATCTAAAACTTTTTGATCGAATTGCGGAGCCAACACTTCCTGTGCATATTTGCCGTAAGCCGGGCAACTGCTCATCATATTGCTGATGACAAGGCCTTTCAGATTGTCCTGGTATTTTAATGCATATTGCATGGCGAGTATACCGCCCCAGCTATGGCCAAGTAAATAAAAATTGTCTTTGTTTAAATTCAATGCCTTGCGAACCTGCTCCACTTCTTCTACAAATCTTCCCAAATCCCACATGGTTGTGTCTTTGGGGTTGTCGCTCAGTCCGCAGCCCAACTGATCGTAATAAATAAGTTCTACACCTTCGGGCAGTAAAAAACTTTCAAAACATTCAAAATACTCGTGTGAGGCTCCCGGGCCTCCATTTAATAACAGCAGTTTTATTTTTGGGTTGTTGCCAATGCGTTTTGTCCATACATTGAATTTGCCCTTGGGTGTTTCAATGGCAATTACTTTAACACCGCCTGTTTGCACTTCTTTGTACAGATCATCTGCTGTGGTTACAGCTGTTTCTTTTTTATTATTATTGCAGGAAATAAAAATCAATGAAATAAAAAAGACAATTAAATTTTTCATGTACATTATTTTAGGTGAGGGGAGTAATGAATTCTTTAAAGATAGTTTTTTTTATCTGTGGCCAGTCATCATTGATAAAGCTATAGTAAACTGTATCCCTTATTACCCCGATATCATTAATGCTGTGCTTACGCAAAACACCTTCTCTAACTGCACCAATCTTTTCCATAGCCCGCTGCGATTTTAAATTGGTACCTGCTGTTTTTAATTCTACCCGGTTAAGTTTGAGTGTTTCAAAAGCAAATTGAAGCATCAGGTATTTATTATGCTTGTTGATGCCGCTGCCCTGCAGCAATGGGTCTATCCAGGTCCAGCCAATTTCCAGCCGCTTGTCTTTAAACGAAATATTGGCATAGCGGGTGCAGCCAACATAGCGGTTTTCTTTTTTATCAAACATGGCAAAAGGGTAGGAGGTTTTATTTTCACGTTCTTTTAATGCAGTATTAAAATAACTGGTGAAACTTTGTTCATCAACAATATTGGCAAGGGTGAATTTCCAGATATCGGTGTTGCTGAGTGCAATTGCCATCAATGCATCAAAATGCTTTTCAGTAAGCGGTTCCAACCTGGCTCTGTCATCTTCCAGGATGATTTGCTGTTCAAAGAAGTTATCTGTTGTTATCATTACATTTGTTTTATCATGTTGGCTACTATCTTATCTATGGGTAAACTTACCGATTCTTCCGAAAAATCTTCCCAATCTATAAACCTGAATGTTTCTGTTTCGCCGGTTTCTTCATACATTTTCATTTGTTGTGCATCAAAATTAAAAGCTTTGTTACGTAACGGTGCTGTTATCGGTTCCAGTGCTTCGGCAAAATAATAAATGGAGATGATCTGGTGTGCTGCATTGAAGGCACTTCGCTGGTAGAAATCAGTTGTGTAAATATGGTCAGCTACTTTTACCTGTAAATTCATCTCCTCCATAAATTCCCTTGCAAGGCATTCCCTGGTGCCTTCGCCAAATTCCAAACCACCACCTGGGAATTTAGTGATTTGGGCACCACGTATCAATTCATCACTCACCAGCACCTGCTTTAGATTGTTTATTAAAATGCCATAAACACGAATATTGAACATGCTTATTTCTTTAACCGTTTAAGGTAATTCCACACGGCCAGGCCAAGAATTACAATTGATAAAATAACTGGTATCCAAAAGGCCAAATGGCTGTCGCTATACGGAATAGGCACATTCATGCCATAAATGCTGGCAATTAAAATGGGGATACTTAAAAAGATGGTGAGTGTAGTTAATCTTTTCAGCACTTCGTTCTGGTTATTGCTGATGATGCTGGCAAAAGCATCCAGTGTACTGTTGAGGATATTGGTATAGGTATTTGCCATTTCAAGCGCCTGTGATGTTTCAACGATCAGATCTTCGAGAAAATCTTTTTCTTCTTCTTTCAATTTTAAAATATTGGTACGGCTTATTTTCATCATCAGCAGTTCGTTACTACGTAAGGCAGTAATGAAGTACACGAAACTTTTTTGAATACGCATCAACTGCAACAGTTCTTCATTTCGGTTGCTGTCGTACAACTTTTGTTCCAGGCTGTTGCGGCGTGTATTAATTTCTTTCAGGTAATCCTGGAAGTTGGTAGTTATTTTTTCAAAAATTTTCAACACCATCATATTCATCCTGTCTGGGTTGCGGTGCTGAAAAGTGCTCAGGAATTTTTTAATGGCTTCGTTCTCAAAAGAATTAACCGTAA
>JAOAUI010000356.1 GCA_030157685.1 Ferruginibacter sp.
TGGTTACCGGCAATATCATTTTTATAAACAGGATGAAAGGTGTTGGTTTTTTATCTAAAGAAGATGCTGTCTCATACGGTGTAAGCGGCCCGGCAGCAAGAGGTAGCGGCGTAAACTGCGATATCAGAAAACTATATCCTTATGCCGTGTATGACAAAGTGCAGTTTGATGAGGTACTGGAAACAGGTTGCGATTCATTGGCCAGGTATATGATAAGGATACGGGAAATGAAACAATCGATACGAATAATAGAACAGTTGATCGATAATATACCCGAAGGTGATTTCCAGGCAAAAACAAAAGCCGTGTTGAAATTACCCAAAGGAGAATTTTATACAAGAGTGGAAACAGCAAGGGGAGAGTTGGGTGTATATATAGTGAGTGAAGGAGCAACAACTCCCTACCGCATCAAATTCCGTTCACCCGGATTTTCAAACCTCTCTGCCCTTGATCATATGGCAAGAGGAAGTAAGCTGGGAGATTTGGTGGCAATGATGGGAACATTGGATTTGGTAATACCGGATATTGATAGATAGGCCCCCTCTATCTCCCCCGAAGGGGGAGGAAATGGAGGAGATTATAGCGAAGAACAAAAAGTTATTTAAAAATTAAAAACTGACAACTTCCAGTTCCCTCTCCTTTGGAGAGGGGTTGGGGTGAGGCCATGTGGAGCTTAACAGACATATCAACTGCAATTCATAACTGGTTGAACGAAATGTTCAATCCAACCTGGGCATTGGTCATGGAAATGATCATTGCGGGCATTGCTGTAATTGGTTTGTTTGCAGTACTGGGTTTGGTATTGGTGCTTATGGAAAGAAGGGTAGCTGCCTGGATGCAGATCAGGCTGGGGCCTAATCGGGTTGGTCCATTCGGGCTTTTACAATCATTGGCAGATACTTTAAAATTACTGGTAAAAGAAGGCATGACACCAGATGGGTCTGATAAATTTTTATTCAACCTGGCACCGTTCATTGCTATGATCGTTGCAATGTTATTAATGGCTCCCATTGCCTTTGCAAAAAACTTTCAGCTTTGGGATCTGAATATCGGGGTATTATATGTAACGGCTGTTTCTTCCATCATGGTTATCAGTATTTTAATGGCAGGTTGGGCAAGTAACAATAAATATTCATTGATGGGTGCCATGCGTAGTGGTGCACAGATAGTGAGTTATGAGTTATCTGCCGGTTTATCCATTCTTACTGTTGTTGTATTTTCCGGCAGTTTAAATATCACCGATATCATCAACGCCCAAGCCGATGGCTGGTGGATCTTTAAAGGACATATTCCTGTGATCATTTCATTCGTCATATTTATAATTGCAGTAACTGCAGAAACAAACCGGGCACCTTTTGACTTAGCTGAAGCGGAATCAGAATTAACAGCCGGTTTTCATACAGAATATTCAGGAATGAAATTCGCCTTGTTCTTCCTTGCAGAATATATCAATGTATTTATTGTATGTGCCATTGGTGCTACATTATTTCTGGGCGGATGGATGCCTTTTCATATTGGTCATTGGGAAGCATTTAATCATGTGATGGATTATATACCATCAAGTGTGTGGTTCTTTGGAAAAACGTTTTTCTTAATATTTGTGATCATGTGGTTCCGTTGGACATTCCCACGTTTGCGCATTGATCAGTTGCTGAACCTGGAATGGAAATATTTATTACCCATCAGTATGTTTAACCTGTTGCTGGCAACAGCAGTAGCAATACTGGGATGGCATTTTTAAATTGTATACATGTTTATAGTAAAATACATAAAGGATGTTTTTAACGGTGTGAAGTCACTGCTTATCGGCATGCGCCGCACCGGTTATTATTTTACGCATCACAAAGAAATTATTACGGAGCAATATCCTGACAATAGAGATACGCTTGTGTTGGCCGACAGGTTTAAAGGCGAAGTCGTTTTGTTGCATGATGAGAATAATGAACATGCCTGCACAGGTTGTACAGCCTGTGAACTGGCCTGTCCCAATGCAACCATTAAGATTGTTACCAAATTTGATATTACGCCGGAAGGCAAAAAGAAAAAAGCAATTGACAAATTTGTGTATCACCTGGAACTATGTACCATGTGCAATTTGTGTATTGTAGCATGCCCTACAGATGCGATTAAAATGGCGCAGACATTTGAGCACAGTGTTTTTAACAGGGCGGACTTAACTAAAATTTTAAATAAACCCGATTCAAAAATCAGAGAGGGTATAGAATAATGAGTGGATCAACAGTTATATTTTATTTGCTGGCAGCACTTACTTTAGTGAGTGCGCTGCTGGCTGTTACTACCAGGATGATATTCAGGGCGGCAATCTATTTATTATTTAGTTTAATTGGCATTGCCGGTATCTATTTCTGGCTGCAATACGAATTTATTGCTGCGGTTCAGATAGTAGTGTATGTTGGCGGCATTGTGGTACTCATCATCTTTTCTATTTTTCTTACCCAACAGGCAGGTGAACAATTGTCCAAACAAAAATTAGGCAGACAGTTATTTGCTGCACTGGCTGCTTTTTGCGGGCTGGCCCTGGTGATGTTGCAACTGGCTCAACATGCTTTTGTTGAAACCGGTAATAAAGCTATTGAACCAACTGTTGCCAATATTGGTAATCAAATGCTGGGTGTTGATGAGGGAGGATACTCATTGCCATTTGAAGTGGTGAGTATGTTACTGCTTGCTGCATTGATCGGTTGTATTGTAATTGCATTAAAATCAAAACCAGAAACTGAATGATAGAGCCAGGACTATATCATATGTTATTCATCAGCACCACGCTGTTCTTCATTGGCGTGTATGGTTTTTTCACCAGGCGCAACCTGGTTACCATGCTGATGAGTGTTGAGCTGATACTGAATAGTGTGAACCTGAATTTTATCGCCTTCAATAAATATTTATGGTACGATAAAATGGATGGCTTGTTCTTTACAATTTTTATTATTGCTATTGCTGCTGCTGAAGCTGCAGTGGCCATTGCCATAATTATAAATTTATACCGCAGTCATAAATCAATTGATGTGGAAAACGCAGAAGACCTGAAATATTAATGCCAAACGCAACTTACATAGCGCTCATTCCTTTACTGCCACTGGCAGGATTTTTAATGCTCGGAATATTTGGAAGAAAATATTTTAAGAATACATCGGGCATTATCGGAACAACATTATTACTGGTTTCAACAGTGCTCGCCTTGTATACAGCTTATGGATATTTCTTTGAGTATGGAAAAGTGGATGGCATTTACCAAAAACTGGTCCCGCTAAAATATACCTGGTTACAATTTTCTGAAGGAGTTTCGATAGATATGGGAATCATCCTTGACCCGATATCTGCCATGATGCTGGTGGTGGTAACTTTTATTTCTTTGATGGTGCATATCTATAGCCTGGGTTATATGAAAGGCGATGAAAGGTTCCCGGTTTACTATGCCTTCCTCGGACTCTTTACTTTTTCCATGCTGGGGCTGGTTGTTTCTTCCAACATTTTCCAGATATACATTTTCTGGGAACTGGTGGGCGTTTCTTCCTTCTTATTAATTGGATATTACTACGATAAACCAAGTGCTGTTGCTGCCTGTAAAAAAGCTTTTATTGTTACCCGCTTTGCTGATGTTGGATTTTTAATTGGCATATTGATATTGTCATTTCATTCCGGCACACTTGATTTTAATACATTGATCGCCACATTAACTTCGCCTGAAACTGCCGGTTACAAGAGTGCGGCCGCTGCATCTTTCATCGGTGTGTCTGCATTAACCTGGGGCCTGGCTTTGGTATTTATTGGTGGTGCAGGTAAGAGTGCCATGTTTCCTTTACATATCTGGTTACCCGATGCAATGGAAGGCCCGACGCCGGTTTCGGCATTGATACATGCGGCTACGATGGTGGTAGCAGGTGTGTTTTTGGTAGCAAGATTATTTCCTGTATTTGCCATTTCATCTCCCAATGCATTAAGCTTAGTTGGCTATGTTGGGGCCATCTCTGCATTGATAGCTGCACTTATTGCCTGCACACAAACAGATATTAAAAGAGTGCTGGCCTATTCCACCATGAGCCAGATCGGCTATATGATGTTTGCATTGGGTGTTTCAAAATATGGAGGAGAAGATGGATTGGGTTTCACCGCATCTATGTTCCATTTGTTTACACATGCTATGTTTAAAGCGTTGTTGTTCTTAGGTGCCGGTGCTGTAATACATTATATACACAGCAACGAAATGAAAGACATGGGCGGGTTGAGAAAATATTTACCCATCACCCATATCACTTTCCTGATCGCATGTCTTGCTATTGCTGGTGTACCACCGTTCGCAGGCTTCTTTAGTAAGGAAGAAATTTTACTGGCTGCTTACGAACACAATCCAACTATTTACTGGATAGCATTGATCACTTCCGGATTAACGGCTTTTTACATGTTCCGTTTGTACTTCAATATTTTCTGGAATAAGGAAGCGCATGTACATGGCGAACATAAAGGCGAAGGTGGTTTTGCAATGATGATGCCATTGGTTTTATTGGCTGTTGGTGCTGCAGTTGCAGGATTTATTCCATTTGGACATTTTGTTAGTTCTGATGGGAAAAGACTGGAGACCGCATTCCACCTGCAGTTTTCCATAGCACCTGTTGCATTGGGACTGGCAGGTATTTTTATTGCCATGTGGATGTATAAAACTGAAAATAATAAACCTGATAAGTTTGCAGCTTCACTAAGCGGATTATATAAAGCTACCTACCATAAATTTTACATTGATGAGATCTACACCTTCATCACTAAGAAAATAATTTTCAATTTAATTGGCCGCCCGGCAGCATGGATAGATAAAAACATTGTGGATGGTTTGGTGAATGCAACCGGCAACGGCACAAAAGATATTTCAGAAATAATAAAAGGTTTTCAATCGGGTAAAGTTCAGCAATACGCCATTTACTTTTTGGTAAGTGTAATTGGCCTGGCTTTACTGTTTATTTATTGGTGGAAGTAGAAATTTGATTTAATAACAAAGCATGAATTTATCGTTACTGATATTATTACCATTACTGACTGCGGTAGCTGTTTTGCTGGTGCGTAATGCCAAACAGGTTAAAGTGGCAGCATTGGCAGGCGCAACAGCACAGTTTGTACTGGCTTTTGTTTTACTTTTTGCTTATTATAAAGAGCGTGCAACAGGTAATGCTGCACAGATGCTGTTTGAACAGCGATACAATTGGTTTCCATCCTGGCATATCAGTTTTCATTTGGGTGTTGATGGAATTTCTGTAGCAATGATCTTATTAACCGCTTTTGTTGTTATCGCCGGCGTGTTGGTTTCCTGGAATGTTACCAAAATGACAAAGGAATTTTATTTCCTGCTTATTTTATTGAGCCTTGGTGCTTATGGTTTCTTTATTTCACTCGATCTTTTTATCCTGTTTTTCTTTTTAGAGATTGCGGTCATTCCAAAATACCTGCTCATCGGTATTTGGGGAAGCGGCAAAAAAGAATATGCAGCCAATAAACTGGCACTGATGTTAATGGGAGGTTCTGCCCTGGTACTGGTAGGATTACTGGGTGTTTATTTTTCCAACTCAGCACAAAGTTTCGATCTGTTGCAATTATCACAACTGAATATTCCTATCCAGACACAGATGATCTGTTTCCCATTATTGTTTGTAGGCTTTGGTGTATTTACAGCACTATTCCCATTACATACCTGGGTGCCTGATGGCCACTCTTCTGCGCCAACTGCCGGTTCTATGTTCCTGGCAGGTATTTCTATGAAACTGGGTGGCTATGGTTGTTTGCGTGTGGCAACTTATATCATGCCCGAAGGAGCAAAAGAATATGCAACTATTATCATTGTACTTTCTGTAATTGCTATTTTATATGGAGCCTTTGCTACCATGATGCAGAAGGACTTGAAATATATCAATGCTTATTCCTCAGTCAGTCATTGTGGATTTGTTTTATTGGGCATTGGCATGTTAACCAAAACTTCCATGACGGGTGCGGTAATGCAAATGGTTTCGCATGGTTTGATGACAGCGCTTTTCTTTGCTGTTATAGGTATGATCTACGAACGTACACATACCCGCCAGGTGAGCGAAATGAGTGGCTTGTTGAAAAGAATGCCATTCATCATTACGGTGTTATTTATTGTTGGTTTGTGTTCGCTTGGTTTACCGGGGCTGAGTGGTTTTGTTGCAGAGATGACCGTTTTCATGGGTTCCTGGCAACACCCCGATGCATTCAGGAGAGTTGCAACCATACTGGCCTGCCTGTCAATTGTTGTAACTGCAGTATATATTTTAAGGGCAGTTACAAAAACAGCTATGGGGCCATTAACAGCCGGATTTGAAGAGTTAAAAGATGCAACCTGGAACGAAAAACTGGCTGCATTGATCTTAATAGCGGGAATTATCGCTATTGGTGTAGCGCCTTTCTGGCTGAATGATCTGGTAAGCCCGGGGGCAGAAGTAATTATGCAAAAACTGTCCCGGTAAAACCGGAACAAAATATAAAATGGAATGAATGATTTTCTCACATTGATGAAGCCTGAACTGGTAATAACCGGTATCATTTTTCTGCTCCTGTTTATTAAGTTAGGCAAGGGCTTAAAAAATGAAACGATGTTACTGGTGATACAGGTTTTGCTATTGCTGAATTTTCTTGCCGGTTTTTTCTTTAATGCCGAAGGAACATTGTTTGATGGGATGTATCTCACAACAAACATGATCGTTTTGCAAAAAAATATTTTAAGCCTGGGTGTTTATCTCATCTCTTTATTGTTTGCCGATTGGTTTAAAAAAAGCGAGCACATGCCCGAATTTTTTATGCTGATGTTATCTGCATTGCTGGGTATGTTCTTTCTTATTTCCAGCGGTAATTTGTTGATGTTCTTTTTAGCTTTGGAGCTGTCAACCATACCTGTGGCTGCTATGGCCAATTTTGATCTTGATAAAAAAAGGTCTTCTGAAGCTGCTATGAAAATGATACTGTCATCAGCTTTCTCTTCCGGCATTTTATTGTTTGGTATTTCTTTAATTTATGGTGCAACCGGTACCATCAGTTTTGCAGAATTACCGCAACAATTAAACGGAAGTCCGCTGCAAATACTTGCCTTGATATTCTTGTTCTCGGCCTTTGCTTTTAAATTATCTATTGTTCCTTTTCATTTATGGACGGCAGATGTGTATGAAGGATCGCCGATGGCAGTTACTTCATTTCTCTCGGTGATATCAAAAGGGGCTGTTGCTTTTATTTTTATGGCAACACTGTATAAAGTGTTTCAACCGATGCATGCCATTTGGTATAACCTGGTAATGATATTGTCAATTGCAACCATGATCATCGGAAACCTGTTTGCTTTGAGGCAGCAGAATATAAAACGATTCCTTGCCTTTTCATCAATTGCGCAGGTTGGTTTTATTTTGTTAGGTATCAGTAGCAATTCAATACAAGGCACTACCTCGGTAGTTTATTTTATTCTGATCTATGTGTTTTCAAACCTGGCCGCATTTGGTGTGGCTGCAGCTATTGCTGCCAAAGCCGGCAGAGAAAATATTGATGATTACAAGGGCCTGTATCAAACCAATCCTTTTTTAAGCTGGGTGCTGGCACTGGCTTTATTTTCACTGGCCGGCATACCGCCAACAGCAGGTTTCTTCGGTAAATTATTTTTGTTGACTGCCGGTGCTTCAAAAGGAAGTTACCTGTTCATTATCATTGCAGCACTCAATATGATCATCTCTTTATATTATTATTTACGGGTTATCAGGTCGGTGTTTATGGATAAAAATGATGAACCGCTTGACAAAATAAAAATTGAACCATCTGCAAAACTTGGATTGATGATTTGTGCAGCAGGTATTGTGCTGGTTGGATTATTGAGTTGGATTTACGATTACATACAGAACCTGGTTTAGGAGATTAGGGTTTAGAGGTTTAGTTGAGTATTCTTCAAACCCTAAACCCTAAACTCCAAACTTCTAAACTCTAAACTTTTTAAATGGCCATAAATAAAAACCACGAATTTGAAGAACTGGATGGCGTTAAATGCGGCATCGTGGAAAAGAATGTGTCTCCAGCCAGGGTTGAGTTCCTGAAAAAAATACTGGAGCATAATAAATTTACGGTCGTCGTTGTTCCATCACCGCCACCCAAAGTTGCTGCCGCACCGGTAGCAAAAGTTGCTGAAGGAGCAGAAGTACCTCCTCCGCCGCCACCGCCACCTCCAGCGCCTGAAACCTTCACCGTTGGCGTAACAGATTACACGTACAATACCATAAATGCCATTTATGGCCGCTTACTTAAAACACCCGATGGCCATATAGTTACCATGGCTTACTGGCAACAGAAAGAGGATGTGAGTCTTGATGAGATTCCTTATTACGAGGATATTAATTCCTTTAAAAAATAAATAGTTAGATCATGAAACCTGTCTTGGTTATATCAATAATCATATGCGGCAGTATAAATTCCATCGCTCAAACTCCAAAAGTATCAACCGGCACTATCAGGCATTATGATAAGTTTACTTCAAAATTCGTAGCTCCCCGCAATATCGATGTGTGGCTGCCAGATGGGTATGATTCATTGAAAAAATATACTGTATTATACATGCACGATGGCAAGTCTTTATTTGATTCATCAATTGTGTGGAACCACCAGGAATGGGGTGTTGATGAAGTGTTCAGTAAACTGCTGACTGAAAAAAAAATTAAGGACTGCATGGTAGTTGGCATCTGGAATTCAGAAAATACCAGGCATAATGAATATCTTCCGCAGAAACCTTTTGAGACAATAAGTGATTCAAAAAAGCAAACAATTCTAAAAGCAAAACGTATCAGCGGGCAGAACGTTTTTGTTTCTTATCAGATTCAATCCGATAATTACCTGCGCTTTGTAGTGCAGGAATTGAAGCCTTTTATCGACAGTAATTTTTCGACGCTTCCTGACCGGCAAAATACTTTTATTGCCGGTTCAAGTATGGGAGGTTTGATCTCGATATATGCAATTTGTGAATACCCGGAAATATTCGGAGGCGCTGCCTGCCTTTCAACACACTGGACAGGTATTTTCAGGGCTGATAATAATCCGTTTCCTGCCGCTATGATGAAATACCTGAAAAGGCATTTACCATCTCCCCAAAACCATAAAATATATTTTGATCATGGCACAGCAACGCTTGATAGCTTATACAAGCCATATCAACAAAGGGTAGATAAAAAAATGATTCGAAAAGGATTCAGTTCAAACAACTGGATGACCAGGGAATATCCGGGTGCTGATCATTCAGAAAGTGCGTGGAATAAACGACTGGAAATACCAGTATTATTTTTATTAGGATACTATTAGTTTTATTTTAAAACCAGTCATACCATTTTTGGAATGTTACTTAAAACACCTGCTAGTAATACGATATTAAACTATTAATTCCTTCCGCTTTTATTTCTTCCTTACAAGGAAATCAGGTAAATGACAAGAATCATTTTCCTGTATGAGTTAAGTTTTAATAATTAAAGCAAACAAGGCATAACTATGTGTACAATTAAAACACAGAATCATGGCAAAATCAACAACAGCCGGAAAGTATGTTTACTTCTTCGGCGGCGGCAAAGCCGACGGAAATGAATCAATGAAAAACCTGCTGGGCGGCAAGGGAGCCAATCTTGCAGAAATGGCAGGACATCCAAAACTAAAATTACCGGTACCTCCCGGGTTTACGGTTACAACTGAGGTCTGCACTTATTTTTATAAGAATAAAAAGACGTACCCCAAAAATTTAAAAAGCCAGGTAGAAGAATCGCTGGCTAAAATGGAAAAGCTTGCCGGTAAAAAATTCGGTGATGAAAAAAATCCTTTGCTGGTTTCAATTCGCTCTGGTGCCAGGCGAAGCATGCCGGGCATGATGGAAACGGTATTAAATGTGGGACTTACAGAAAAAACCATTAAAGGAATTATTGCTCAAAGTGGTGATGCCCGTTTTGCTTATGATGCTTACCGTCGTTTGATTATGATGTACGCAGATGTAGTAATGGAAAAAGGAGCAGGTATTGAAGTAAAAAATGGAAAAGGCATCCGTAAGATGATGGATGAAAAACTGGAACACATCAAACAAAAACAAAAATATACCAGCGATACAGAACTTACTGTTGATGAACTGAAAGAACTCGTTGCAGATTATAAGAAAACAATAAAAAAAGTTTTGGGTACCGAATTTCCGGATGATCCCTGGAAACAAATGTGGGGAGGCATTGGCGCTGTATTCAGCAGCTGGAATGGTAAGCGTGCCATTGAATACCGCAGGATAGAAAAAATTCCCGACGAATGGGGCACTGCAGTAAATGTGCAGTCGATGGTATTTGGTAATATGGGTAATGACTGTTGTACCGGTGTTGCTTTTACCCGCAATCCCGGCAACGGAGAAAATAAATTTTATGGCGAGTACCTGGTAAATGCACAGGGCGAAGATGTGGTGGCAGGTATCCGTACACCGGCGCCGGTGAATCAATATTCGATGAATGACCAAAGCAAACAATTTACTTCGCTGGAAAAATTAATGCCAGCGCTGTACAAAGAATTATTCAGCTACCAGAAAAGACTGGAACAGCATTACAAAGACATGCAGGATATTGAATTTACCATTGAAAAAGGAAATTTGTATATGCTGCAATGCCGCGTTGGTAAACGTAATGGTATAGCCGCCGTTCGAATGGCTGCGGAAATGCACAAAGAAAAACTGATTGATGCAGCAGCTGCCGTCATGAGGGTAGGGCCAAATCAACTGGTAGAGTTGTTACTTCCGATGATAGACCCTGCAGCAGAACTTGTTACCAAACCCATTGCTAAAGGATTGCCTGCCGGTCCGGGTGGTGCCCGTGGACGTGTGGTATTTACTTCAGATGAAGCAGTTGCCTGGGCTGCTAAAGGCGAAAAAGTAATTTTAGTCCGTGAAGAAACATCGCCCGAAGATGTGGATGGAATGCACAAAGCGCAGGCCATACTTACTACCAAGGGTGGCATGACATCTCACGCTGCATTGGTAGCAAGGGGCTGGGGTAAATGCTGTATCGTTGGTTGTTCAGATATTGAGATACACGCCGACACAAAAACATTTCACGCAAAGAATGGTGAGATCATCAAGGAAGGTGACTGGCTGAGTTTGAATGGAACCAAGGGACTGGTATATGAAGGTACTATGGCATTAACTGAGATTGATCTGGATAAGAATGTATCCTACAATTACCTGATGAAACTGGTTGACAAAATAAAACAAATTGGCGTACGTACGAATGCAGAAACTCCGGAAGATGCAGCACATGCTATGAAGTTTGGAGCTGAAGGTATTGGCTTGTTCCGCACCGAACATATGTTTTATGGCGAAGGAAGTGAACAACCTTTATTCCTGTTACGTAAAATGATCGTGAGTAAAACTGAACCCGAAAGACGATCTGCATTGAACGAACTGTTTAAATATGTGAAGAAGGATATCAAAGACACGATGAAAGTAATGAAGGGCTACCCTGTTACCATTCGCCTGCTGGATCCGCCACTGCATGAATTTGTGCCGCACGATACTGATAAACTTCATCAGCTTGGAAAAGAACTGGGCATCAGCATGAGTGTTTTGAAAAGAAGGGTGCTGGCTCTGCACGAAAATAACCCCATGCTTGGCCATCGTGGTGTAAGGCTAGGTATCAGTTTCCCGGAAATTACAGAGATGCAGGTTCGTGCTATACTGGAAGCTACTGCCGAAATTCTGAAGAGTGGAAAAAAAGCCTTTCCTGAAATTATGGTTCCGGTTACCGTTACAGTAAATGAATTGATACACCAGAAAGTTATTGTAGACAGGGTGTACCAGGAAGTATGTACAAAAATGAAAATGAAAAAGATCCCTTACCTCTACGGCACCATGATTGAAACGCC
>JAOAUI010000357.1 GCA_030157685.1 Ferruginibacter sp.
TGTAAACAATGCTTTTTCCTTTATTTTTACAGTATGCAAAAAATTGCGCAATTTATGATGAGTAAAAAATTTATACCCGTGATACTGGTACTTACGGCTACCAGTCTTTTTGTTGCATTTCAAACCCAGGGCAAACCGGATACGGATAACCCTAAATCCAAATACACCAGGATCATCCGTAATGTGGGGTTATTGCTGGAGCAGGGGCATTACAGTCCTAAACCCATTAATGATGATTTTTCGAAAACGGTTTTGAAGAAATTCATTGAAGATATGGATGGTGAAAAGAATATTTTTTTGCAGGGCGATATTGATGGCTTCAAAAAATTTGACAGTAAGATTGATGATGAAATTCATGGAGCAGAGCTCATCTCTTTCTTCACCGTCAGTGGTGTGTATATAAACCGTTTAAAAGAAACGGCGGGTTTGTATACCGATATACTTGCAAAGCCTTTTGATTTTTCGAAAGACGAAGAAGTGATGCTTGACAGGGAGAAATTAAATAGTCCTAAAAACGAAGCCGAAAGAAAAGAAATATGGCGTAAGCGTTTAAAATACCAGGTATTGGCAGGATATAGCCAGGCACTTGAAACAAGGGAAAAAAATAAAGATTCGGCGAATTTTAAATTTAAGGCAGATTCTACACTGGAAAGAGAAGCAAGAGATGCTGTAAGAAAACAGATGGACCGGTATTTTTCTACCAAGATAAACCGTGAAAATAATGACGAGAATTTCAGCACATTTGTGAATGCCATTACCGGCACTATGGACCCACACACCAATTATTTTGCACCCGTAGATAAACGAACATTTGACGAAGGCATGAAGGGCAGCTTTTATGGTATTGGCGCCATTCTTAAAGAAGATGACGGTAAAATAAAGATAGGCTCACTGGTATCTGGCGGGCCGGCCTGGAAAGGCGGTGTTTTAAAAGTGGAAGATGAAATTATTAAAGTGGCGCAGGGAACCGAAGAGCCTGTAGATGTTACCGGCTACTCTGTTACCGATGCTGTAAAGATTATTCGTGGAGCCAAAAAAGGATCGGAAGTAAGATTGACAGTAAGGAGAATGGATGGCTCAATAACCGTAATTCCAATCATCAGGGATGAAATAAAACTGGATGATACATTTGCCAGAAGTGCTATTATAAACGGCGATCATAAAGTTGGATATATTTTCCTGCCTGAGTTTTATGTTGATTTTAACGATCCCAAAGGTGCTAAATGTTCGGAAGATGTAGCCAGGGAAATTGAAAAACTGAAAGCCGAAAATGTAGAAGGTATCATTATGGATCTGCGTGGTAATGGCGGAGGTTCGTTGCCAGAAGTGGTGAAAATGGTTGGCTTGTTTATTGAAGATGGCCCCATTTGCGTGGTTAAAGGCCGCGATGAGGACAAGCCTTATCAGTGGAAAGATAAAGATAAAAGTGTTTTGTATACCGGCCCGTTAACCGTGATGGTTGATGAGTTCAGCGCCAGTGCATCTGAAATATTTGCTGCAGCCATACAGGATTACAAGCGTGGTATTGTAATTGGCAGTACCTCTACTTTTGGCAAAGGAACAGTGCAGCGCAACATTCCTTTAAATCCCGAAAGCGAAAATGCCATGTTCAGCAATAAAGAGGTTGAAGACCTGGGCTCGGTAAAACTTACCCTGCAGAAATTTTACAGGGTTAATGGCGGCGCCACACAGTTAAAAGGTGTTACACCGGATATTGTTATCCCTGACAGGTATGAATATCTGAAGTTTCGTGAAAAAGATAACACCGCTGCATTGCCATGGGATGAAATTGCCAGGGCAGAATACAAACCATGGACAAGCACCATCAGCAATGATGTGGTGGTAAAATACAGCGATGCTGAAATTGCAAAAAATGCCACTTTTAATAAAATAAAAGAAAGTATTACCTGGCTTGAAAAGTACAGTGATAAAGCCTACCCTTTAAATTTAACCAAATACCGCCAGGAGCAAAAGGAGCTTAAAGTAAAACAAAAAGAACTGGACAATCTGTTTAAGCTGGCTAAAGAAATGAATGTAAAAAACATACAGGCCGATATGGCAGCAATTAATGCAGCAAAAGAAAAGGTAGATAAAAATACAGCCTGGCTAAAAAGGGTTAGTGGTGATATTTATATTGATGAGACTGTGAAAGTGATGAATAGTATGATTCTTCAGTCGGCTACGGCTAAAACAAACTAGAAAGTAAAAAGTAAGAAATCAAAAATAAAAAATGCCGTCACACTAATTGTGACGGCATTTTTGTTTTGAGGAAATATGTCTTTGTTATTAAGAAAGATACTTTTCTTCCGCTACTTTTTTGTGGTGATAAAAATGGCCAAGCGTGGTAAACCCAAGGCTGGCAACCGTTAAAGGGTTATTACTGGCTATGCCTGCAGCTGCAAACATGTCATCGGTGAAACTATCGTATAAAAATTGGGTAGATTGGCGAACAACTAAAAATTCATTCACCAGCGTTTGCCAGGTTCTGCTGTTGGCGTTTGAATTGGCTGCATAACTGTCTTCATCAAAGCCGGGCAGCGGTGCAGCTTCTTTACGGGCAATGGCCAACGCACGGTAATTGAATATCCGTTCGGTATCGGTAATGTGTTGCAGCAATTCCTTTAATGTCCATTTGCCGGGGGCATAGGCATAGGTAGATTTTTCTTCGGTTATTGCGTTTAA
>JAOAUI010000358.1 GCA_030157685.1 Ferruginibacter sp.
GCACACCATTCAAAAATATCGGTAATGATACGCATAGAAGCCTTGGGCGGATAAATATAAGTGCCCCTTGCTGCGTACTCTTTTAAAATATCATTTTGTATGGTGCCCGATATTTTTTTCAGATCGGCACCCTGTTTTTTTGCAAGTGCAATATAAAAGGCCAGCAAAATAAATCCGCTGGCATTAATGGTCATACTGCTGGTAATTTCATCCAGCTTAATGCCTTTGAATAAAATTTCCATATCCTCCAGGCTGTCAATAGCCACACCCACTTTACCCACTTCGCCATCGGCAAGGGCATGGTCGCTGTCGTAACCAATTTGTGTGGGCAAATCAAAAGCAACACTCAAGCCATTTACACCCTGGCTTAATAAATAATGATAGCGCTGGTTGCTTTCTTCGGCAGTAGAGAAACCGGCGTACTGCCGCATGGTCCACATTTTGCCGCGATACATATCGGGTTGTACACCACGGGTAAAAGGAAATTCGCCAGGCAGTTCAGTATTGTTTACCGGCTGGTTGTACAGTTCTTTTATTTCAATACCCGAGTCGGTAAATATTTTTTTATCGGTAGCCATAATTATAATATTCTCTTTGCTTCAAACTGCAGGGCGCTTAAAACTGTTTTGCTTAATTCAGCATCGGTGCTGGCAACATATTCCAGTATGCGTTTGCTTAGTTCAATACCATTGGCATCAGATGGAAGCGTTGCAGCAAGCTGGTTAATGATAAAGCTGTTCTGGTCTTTTAAATTACCGATAGCTTCCCACATTTTTGGCGAAACATATATCTGCTGACTTACATTATACTCATATTCTGTACGCAGTGCTTCCAGTAAGCTCAGCTGCAGGTCAACCACCGTCATGCCAGCTGCCGGTGTACGTGAAATAAGGTTTTTCAGCGAACTCCTTTCGGCATACAATGTAAAGCGCTCCAGTGCCTGCAGTTTTAATTTAATTACTTCGTTGTTAATACCCAACCGTTCTTTTATCTCATCCTTCATGCCTTTAAACTCGGCAAGCAGCCAGGCAATGGCAATAAAGAACATGAAGATGGCCCCAAAAATAATATTCTGAACAGTTCCTTCTGATAAATGCATAGATCGTTTGTTTAGGGCAAAATTAAGGCTTTTAGATATAGAACACGGATGACACGGATTGTACGGATTAACACAGATTTTTTCTGCAAAGCAGCATAAATAATCCGTTTTCATCTGTTCAATCAGTGTTCTATCTTTTGTCGTATTTCGTAAAATCCGCTTACCAATTTTATTTAATTTTGTACAAAGATTTCAACATGGAAACAACAACAGCAGTACCGGTTACTTTAACTGCATCGGCAAAAGAAGAAATTAAAAGGCTGATGCTTGAAGAAGGGTTTGATAATACACAGGCTTTACGCATTGGTGTAAAGGGCGGCGGCTGCAGCGGCATGACCTATGTTTTAGGCTTTGATGCCAAATCCGAAAAAGACGAAAGTTTTGAAATAGATGGCATACCGGTTATTATGGAAAAAAGCCACGGTATTTATTTAATGGGCATGGAAGTTGACTGGCAGGGCGGCCTCAACAGCCGAGGATTTACTTTTAATAACCCCAATGCAAGTAAGACCTGTGGTTGCGGGACGAGTTTTGCGGTGTAGCAGTAATTTACTTTCTCCACCAGTCATCATTACTTTCTTCCTCCATATCATCAATACCATAATTGGATTGATTTCCATTTTCGTCATCGTAAGCAGCATCTAAATGGTAAGGATAATATTTCATCCAATTATCTCCATGCTTTTTTTTGAGATGAGAAACTTCTATTTCCAGTTCTCTTATTCTTTCTTCCTCAGGTGTTAGTCCTTCATCAATAAAGTTCGAAAAAAGACCAGCATAAAAAGCGCATTGGCAATACTGTCCAAGGCTGCAGGCATTATGTGGAGTACCATCTTTACACATAGAAAAAAAGCCGGGATGCCATTGTTTTATTTTTACCTCCTGGTTAAAATTATGGCGAATGGTTTCATATTGTACATATTCCGGTACCTGTATTTGCAATACAAAAGACCAGTTGTATGCATCCAGCATTTTTTTTAGTCCATGCAGTAGCTGATCTATTTGCTTGTCATCAAGCATAGCAGCTGGAGGTAGCATTTCCTTTGTAATGCCCGTCCATTCCTGCAAATTGCGTACGGGGGCTATTTTATCTTCTTCTTCATCAGAAATAAAGTCGCCCAACTCTACCTGTTTTTCAACAAAAGGCGTGCTTACATTTGTGGCAGCGTTGTCAATATCTGAAAGCAGTTGCTCAATGTATTTTTGCATGGCAGTAAATTTTTACTTCTTTGCTAAAGTTAATAAATCATTTGTGTCATACATTTTTCTTGGCGGGACAGACACAAAAAAGAGCCCCGTAAAAACGGGGCTCTTAATCTATAACTCAAATAAAAATTATACTGTTTTCTTTTTCTCTTTTGGTACTTCTGCAGCAGCGCCCAATGGTTTGTTTTTTGCAAAGTCAACCAATATTGGTGCACCCACAAAAATAGAAGAGTAGGTACCGGTAATAACACCAATCAGCATGGCAAATGCAAAACCACGTGTTACCTCACCACCAAAGATGAAGAGGATGAGGATGGTTAAAAACACCGTTAATGAGGTCATGATGGTACGGCTAAGCGTATCGTTAATGGCCCGGT
>JAOAUI010000359.1:0-3724 GCA_030157685.1 Ferruginibacter sp.
AAGCAACAACATAAAAAATCATTTGCCGTACTGATTGATCCCGACAAGGTGAACGACAGTAATCTTACACAGTTGATTGAACTGGCCGTAACAGCAAAGGTTGATTATTTTTTAGTTGGTGGCAGTCTCGTTATCTCCAACTACCTGGATGAATGTGTACAGCTCATCAAACGCAGCTGCCATATTCCCGTTATACTTTTTCCCGGCAGTCCCAACCAGGTCAGCAAATATGCCGATGCTTTATTATACCTATCACTCATCAGCGGCCGCAATGCCGATATGCTCATCGGGCAGCACGTAATATCTGCACCGCTGGTAAAACAAAGCGGGCTCGAAATTTTATCTACCGGTTATATGGTGGTAGATGGCGGTGCACCTACTACGGTTTCTTATATCAGCAATGCATCTCCCTTACCGGCCGATAAAAATGAAATTGCCATGTGTACGGCCATGGCCGGCGAAATGCTGGGCATGAAACTTATTTACATGGATGCCGGCAGCGGCGCCAAGCGTGCCATCAGCGAAGACATGATTGCCAAAGTTGCCAGCGTTATTGAAGTGCCTTTAATTATTGGCGGCGGTATTATTGAACCCGAAAAAGCCTACCTCAACTGCAGGGCCGGAGCCGATGTAATTGTAGTAGGCAATGCCATTGAAAAAGATCCCAATCTTATTAAAGAAATGGCCGCTGCGGTGCATAGCGTGGCGGTGAAAGTGTAATTTTTTTGAGCCAGGCATTTGAAATCTATTTAGCTTCATTGGCGTCGCACTCTTGTACATTAAATCTTTATTCAACTTTTGTCGAAGCGAAGAAGGTTCGTGAGGACACGAAACTAGGCGGAGCTGCCCGTTTTAATAATCCAAATGGATTATATGACCGGCTCTTTTTTTTGCAGACATTTAAAGTACTTTTTCATCCGCTCATTTAAACTTTTAATTATGAAAATTCGTTCCATACTTCTCATTCTGGCAGCAACGGTAATGCTGCATGCATGTAAAAAAAGCAAAACCACTCCCACCAGCACGCTCAACCCCTGGGATGGCAAATACCGTATGGAAGGCACCATGACAGATCATTCCAACCCGGCATTTGGCTGGATGAATAATACGTATGAGTACTCATTACAAACCAGTGGTGCCAATACCGACAGTCTTGTTTCCAAGTCGCTAAATTTTCCGGGTATCGTGATTGGAAATACGGGCGGCGGTATTACCAATGCAACCTTCTACAGTAATTTTGGATTGATTATGACTTTTGATGCTGCTACTAACAAGGTAGCAGCTGTCACCAACTATTATGGCCAGGGGACAGCGCCCGGTGGGCGTTCAGCTGTTCTCGACCCGACTGGGTTTAATGATGTTGATCCTGTAACGAAAAATATCCGTGTGAAATTTTTTATGGATGAAACGGGTGTGGCAGGTCATAGAGCTACATTTAATGTTACCCTGGTTTATCTCGGGCCAAGGTAATTGGCGATAGATAATGAACAGGCGCTCAACTGCGAATTACTTTTTTTTATGCCTTGCAATATCATTGCGGGCAGCTTTACAATTTGCTAAAACTTCCTGCTGCGGATTCCATTCATCGGTTTCAGATTTTCCATGCCCCAGTGTTAAAAAGTCAACAAGTTTGTTTTTTATAAAATAATAATTGCCTCCCCAAACCATGGAATCTGGTTTATTCCTGTCACCGTAATAAGAAGTGATCAACTCTGTTGCATATATCAATTGGGTGGTTTTAAAATAAAATGTTTGTACGGTACTGTTGTTATGCAATTTAAAACGCCGCTCAATTTTTACAATACTGCCATGCCTGGTTTGATAATGGTAATATATTTTGTGAAAGACCTTTTTCATGGCAGTGATGTTGAAACTGAATGCTGCATTGGCTTTATCAGCATCAATGGCTTCAATTGCAGCATCAATGGTACTCTTTTGCTCCATCAGCGATTGGCCAAATGAAACAGAAAAGGAAAATAGTAAGATGATGAACAGGATGATTCGCATAAAAGTAGAAACAAATCTACATTTTCTTTTTCTCTACCTTATTATGAAACGGCAGGTACATGGGCAGGGCCGAAGAACCATACCACTGAAAGAGCTCGGCTTCCAGTAACTTTTCTTTTATTGCCGGGTCTTTAGCTAATAATTCATTTGCTTCCTCAGGGGTTTTTACATTTAAAATAAAAATGCCACGGTAGGTTTTATCATTCTTTTTAATGGGGCCGGCTACCATAAGTTTACCGGCAGCTGCCATGCGTTGTATGTTTTCCATATGGCCCTTAAATAAACTGTCAACCGTTTCTTTGCGTTCTATTTTAGCCGGCCCGGTTTTTAAAATAACCAATATGTACTGTTTCATGCCGTAATCATCACCGCCTAAAGAATCGGCCAGGGCTTTATCGTAAGCGGGGTTATCTTTTTGCGCTACGGTATGCTGGCTTAAAAATAATACCAATACCAGCAGGCTAATATTTTTTAAAAAGAAGCTATAGGTTTTTAACTGCATGCTTTTATATTTTGTGGTAAGATGAAATGGCTGCTATTTTTCCTTCTCTACCCTCGTAGGTGTATCCTTACCACTTACAATGGTTTTACTGCTGATGGCAATGGCTTTAATGATCTCTGCCATATTGTTCATATCCAGTGTTGAGATATCATCGCTTTGTTTGTGGTAATTGGGTTCGTTGTTGGGCACTTCTTCCATTTTAGATGTGGAGATGGTGTGGGCCGGTACACCCAATGCAGCAAGCGTGGCATTATCGCTGCGGTAAAATAAATTTTGTTTGGGATAAGGGTCGGGTTCAAAATGAAATTTAGATCCGGTAAGGTTGGCCTGCAGTATCTTCCCCATATCACTTTTTTCGTAGCCGGTTATGTAGGCACTGTTGGTACCCCATTTGCTGGTTGTGCCAATCATTTCAATATTAAACATGGCCACTACTTTATCGGGGTTCAGCTGCTTGCTGAAGTAGCGGCTGCCATAGCCACCAATTTCTTCGGCAGTAAAGGCAACAAAAATTAAGGTACGTTCATTATCTTTTTGTGTACTGAAATATTTTGCCAGCATCATCACAGCAGTGGTGCCGGCTGCATCATCGTTGGCACCGTTGTAAATGCTATCGCCTTTTGCATCTGGTTTGCCTATGCCCAGGTGATCGTAATGGCCGCCAAAAACCACGTACTCATCTTTTTTTGTTTTGCCTGGTATTACAGCAACTACATTTTTCAGTTTTTGTTCGGTCAATTCATTCTTAACATGCAGGTGGATGGATGTTGGGTTTAGGTTAGCCGTTAAAATAAATATCTGCGAAACTGCCGTTGCAAATTTTGCATTGCCTGCAAAACGCTTCATCCTGGCAAAGCGTGCGGCGTGGGCGGTATCAACCAGTATTAGTAAATTTTTCTCCCGGTCAAATAAAGGGAAAACCGTTTTATTAAAATCGTCTTCTTTTTTTACCACCACTACTTCATAATCCTGTAAAGAACTGATATGCAGATCGGCCATGGTTGTATTGGCTGCAACATTGCTGCTGCTGAGTGTTTCGGTATCAAGCGTACCACTAATATCCAGCGGTTTAGCCTTTGTCATGATGATATCCTGAAAGTAGGAGCTGCTGTTGTTAAAAAAAGCCAGTTTGCTTTTTGCAAATTCGGCGGCAATAAAATCTGCTGCTTTATCAATACCGGGTGTAAAGGTTTTGCGGCCCTGCATATCATCGGC
>JAOAUI010000359.1:3824-43834 GCA_030157685.1 Ferruginibacter sp.
CTGCTGCTTTATCAATACCGGGTGTAAAGGTTTTGCGGCCCTGCATATCATCGGCAGAGAGTATTTTTTCAATACGCTCCACTTCGGCAGCATTAATGATCTTATCAATTTGCTGCGAAAAAGAAAGCAGGCTTACAAAAATGCCGGTAAGTATTAAGAGCGTTTTTTTCATGGCTAAAAAAGTAAAAAGTCAAAAATAGAAATTCAAAAAAGGGGAAACTAATAGTCATTTGCAGAGTGTTACAACTCATAACTCCTGACTCATAACTCATAACTGAATCAAAGGCTCATCATCTCCTTAAACTTCACCGCCTGCCTGCGGCTTACTTCTATTTTTTCGCCGCCATGCAGCTCCAGTAAAAGGCCACCGTTAAAATAGGGTTCAATTTTTTCAATCATACGCAGGTTTACAATATGCTTGCGGTTTGCCCTGAAGAAAAGTTTTTCATCAAGCCTTTCTTCCAGCGCATTCAGCGATTTTAAAATTAACGGCTTGTAGCTGCCAAAAAATACTTTGGCATAATTGCCCACACTTTCAAATAATCTTACTTCGCCCAGTTTTACAAACCAGCAGCGTTCGCCGTCTTTTACAAAAATCTGGTCTTTATCGCCTAATATGCCCCGGTTAATGCCGGCCATGGTTACAGCCATTTCTTTTTCATCGGCCAGGTGCAGTTTTTGAATGGCATCGGCCAGGCGCTTTGGTTCTACAGGTTTCATTAAATAATCAAGTGCATTTACTTCAAAAGCTTTTAATGCATACTCATCATAAGCGGTTGTAAAAATAACATGGGGGGCGCTGTCCAGTTCGGTAAGCATATCAAAGCCGGTTTTGCCGGGCATTTGTATATCTAAAAAAATAAGATCGGGGCTCAGGTTCTCTATCTTTTCCAAACCTTCGGCTGCATTGGCTGCTTCGCCAATCACTTCAATTTCCGGGAACTCCAGCAACAGTTTTTTTAATTCATTTCTGGCTAAACGTTCGTCATCAATTATTAAGACCTTCTGCATTATATAAATTTTTTGAGTTGATTTTTAAACAAGAACCGGTAATGTTACTTTAGATTCAACCATGGCAGCACTCAGGTTTTTAATTTCAAAAACTGCTTTTCCCTGGTACATCAGATTTAACCTGTCCTGGGTACTTTTTATTCCAAAACCCTCGCCATTGGGGTTGGCCAGTAGTTGCCCGGTGTTTTGTACCTGCAACTGCATCACATTATCTTTAAAAACGGCAACAATACGCACCACACCACCCAATACCTGTTTGCTGATGCCGTGCTTGATGGCATTTTCAACCAATGTCTGCAGCATCATGGGCGGTACCTGCTGCTGCAAAGTATCTTCATCAATATCAAATTCTATTTTCAGCCTTTCTTCAAAACGCATTTGCTCAAGGGCTAAATAATCTTTTACAATATCCAGTTCTCTTTCCAGCGTTACTGTTTCCGATTTTTCGGCCTGCATACTGCTTCGCAGGATATTGCTTAACTCGGTAATGGCTCTTCTGGCACGTTTGGGGTTTTCATCAACCAATGCACGTATGCTGTTAAGCGAATTAAAAATAAAATGTGGATTGATATGCGATTTGATGGTTTTTAATTCCAGTTCTTTTACGGTTGTTTCCAGTTTCAGGCGGTCAAGCTGGTCGTTCCTGTTTTTTTCTACATAATGATAAACAATATAGATAAGCATCCAGATGGCAATCAGCATTAAGGTATAATAAATGCCCACCAGGTCCGACTTGTTTTCATACACCCATTCGCCCTTTTTATTTTTTGCCCAGCCGGTTGCTTTTTTTATTTCCGAAATTCCTTTTTGAACTGAAGTGTCTTTGCTGAAGGTATTTATTTTGTAGTAGGCAAGTGAATCCATACCAAACTGCTTTTCCATCTTAACAGCCTTCTCCAGCTTTTGATTGTTGTAGTATTTATCGTAAGAATATCCTGAATGGGCTTCAATATAATCACTGCCGTAGTACAACAGCGTACCGGTTGCACCAACCGATATGATGAACATGTAAAAGATACGGTTAAAGGAAAATTTTAACCAGTTGGTTTTTTTAATGATTAATCGCAGCAGGTGTGTGGTTAATATACCCGATACCAGCAGTATAGCCAGGCTTATCAGGTATTCCTTTTGGCCGCCCTGTTCTTTAAACCTGTCGCCAAAAACAACAAAATTAAAGTACAGCAAAATCAGGCCCCAAACGCCCCAGCCTGTTACCTGGCAAAGCCAATATCTTACATTCATTTTACCCATGCTGCAAAATTACCACTCAATATAGTGAATTTAACTGCTGTTTTGATTAATGGCGAAATGATGGTACGGGAGGTTGTCATTGTCTGTTTTATATGACAATGCCCCTTTGTATGTGCATTTTATGCTATTTTTTAAGTAGTTTAAAGGCATGTGTCCATTGGTTTCGCAATAAACCCGGTATACACCAGAGAATGCAAAGAGGTTCAATGGCACGGGCAGCTTCAGCTTTGCCCATGTCTTCTGTTTCCCAGCCAAAAGCATCTAAAATTGCAGTAACAGATCTTTTGGCATTTTCATCATTACCGCAAATAAACATAGTTGGTTTTTGGCTGCCAAAATCGGGTTTATACATAAATGCATTTCCCACGCTGTTAAAAGACTTTACCAGCTTTGCTTCGGGTAAAAGTTTCTGCAGTTGCTCCATCAGCGATTCATCTGTTGTTGTAAAATATGGCAACACTCCGTTTGCAGGTGGCCTGGTATGGTCAATTGGATTGGTAGTATCAATTACCACTTTGTTGTTAAAATTCCGGATGCCAGCGGTTTTTATAATTTCAGCCATAATATCACCAGATGCAGCCAGTACAATCATTTCACCAAAGCCTGCAGTATCTACAAATGATCCTGCTTTAGCGCCGGGGTTTTCTGCCAGCCATTTTACCACTTCAGGTTTTTGTACATCCCTGGTTCCCAGCATCACTTCATGTCCTTCGGCAATAAATGCGCTACCCAAAACACGGCCAACAATGCCGCTGCCTAATATTCCTATTTTCATAAAAAATATTTTTAGTGATTAATGATTAGTTTTACAAAATTCAAATAAAATTGTTCATGGCCAACCCCAATTTAAATAATGAATCTGAATTTTTAAATTCTGCCGAAAAAGAATTTGAAAATACCATCAGGCCGGCGGCTATTGACGATTTTTCGGGCCAGAGCCAGATCATTGATAATATTACCATCTTCATCAAAGCTGCCAAAATGCGAGGCGAAGCTTTGGACCATATTTTGTTTCATGGCCCGCCGGGATTGGGGAAAACAACCCTGAGCCGCATTGTAGCCAATGAGCTGGGCGTAAGCATTCGTGAAACCAGCGGCCCAGTAATTGAAAAAGCCGGCGACCTGGCAGGCCTGCTTACCAACCTGGAGCCCAATGATGTTTTGTTTATAGATGAAATTCACCGGCTGAGTACCGTGGTAGAAGAATATTTATATGCGGCTATGGAAGATTTCCGCATAGATATTATGATTGACAGCGGCCCCAATGCAAGAAGCGTACAGATAAACCTGAATCCGTTTACATTAATTGGTGCTACCACCAGAAGTGGATTGCTTACAGCTCCGTTACTTTCCAGGTTTGGTATAAAATCACGGTTGGAATATTACGATGCTATAACCCTCAAAAATATTATTCTGCGTTCATCAAAAATACTGAGCACCAAAATTACCAGCGATGCTGCCGAAGAAATTGCCCGTCGCAGCCGTGGTACACCACGTATTGCCAATGGCCTTTTACGCCGTGTACGTGATTTTGCGCAGGTGATTGGCAATGGCATAATTGACCTTGCCATTACCGAACATGCATTAAAGGCATTGAATGTAGATAAGCACGGGCTTGATGAAATGGACAACCGCATCTTGCACACCATCATTGATAAATTTAAAGGCGGCCCTGTGGGCATCACCACCATTGCAACTGCTGTGGGCGAAGAAGTGGGTACACTGGAAGAAGTGTACGAGCCATTTTTAATACAGGAAGGTTTTTTACAACGCACAGCCAGGGGAAGAGAAGCCACTGCAAAAGCTTATGAGCATTTGGGGAAGAAATCGGCGTTTGGAGGAAATGACAATCTACTTTTTGGAGATACTAAATAACTGTGTAAGACACATAAAAAAATGCCGCTCTGTATAAAGCGGCATTTTTAATTTTATGCATAAGGAAATTACTCTGTAACCACCAGCCTGAAACCGTTTCCATGAATGTTCACGATTTCCAGTGCAGGATCTTCTTTTAAATATTTACGCAGTTTGGCAATGTACACATCCATGCTGCGGCCATTAAAGTAGGTATCGCTTCCCCATATTTTTTTCAGGGCAATTTCACGGCTAAGCAAATCGTTTTTGTATTCGCTCAGCATTTTCAGCAATTCATTTTCCTTTGGCGAAAGTGTTTGTGTTTTACCATCAATAATCAGTTCACGCAGGCGTGGGTTAAAATGGTATTTACCCAAATCGTATTCTGCATTCACTTCTTCACGATGTAATTCTTCATTACGTTTTAAGATAGCTTTTATCTTGTGCAGCAAAACTTCACTGTCAAAAGGCTTGGTAATATAATCATCAGCGCCCAGTTTATAGCCCTGTATTATATCATCCTTCATGGTCTTCGCACTTAAAAAGAACAAAGGCACATCCGGGTTTACATCCCGTATTTCTTCTGCCAGGGTAAAGCCATCCATATTCGGCATCATTACATCCAGCAGGCAAAGGTCAAATTTTTCACGTTGAAATGCAGCCAGTCCAAGCTTTCCGTCTCTTTCCAGGGTTACATTGTAATCATTCAATTCCAGGTAATTCTTCAATACCATGCCAAGGTTTGTATCATCTTCGCAAAGCAGAATTTGTGGTTTAATTGGGTCCATGTTTTTTAGGTTTATCAGCAAATAAAATTAAATCAAAGTTTATACAGCGAATATAGTGCCTAATTTTTTGTTAAAGGTAGATTGTTGCCACAGAAGCACGGAAACACAGAAATTATTTTTTGATGAATTTCTTGTCTGTAAGGGTCTTTAAAAACCTGACTAAATCCTTTTTCTCATTTTCAGAAAGATTCAAAGGATTTTTTAAAGCGTCATCTATATTGACAGCATCTGGTACAAATTTTTGCGGATTGTTATAGTAGTCCACCACTTCTTCCAGTGTTTTAAACATACCATTGTGCATATAAGGTGCTGTTACGGCAATATTGCGCAGCCCAGGTGTTTTAAATTTGCCTTTATCGGCTTCTTTATTGGTAATGTTGAACAAGCCGGCATCATTCAGCTCTTTTCCATTATACAGGCCGATATTTTTAAATTCATCAGTTGTAAAATCTTCCATACGGTGGCAATCAAAACACTTGGCTTTATCGCCCACAAATAATTCCCTGCCTCTTTCTTCAGCAGCTGTTAAATTTTTAAGGTTATTACTCCAGTCGTCAAATTTACTGTCAACTGTTTCCAATGTTTTTTCATAAGCCGAAAAGGCAGCTGCCAGGTTTTTTGCAGTAGGTTTTTGGTTGAATATTTTTTGAAACAGCTGTTTATATTCCCGTGATTGGTTTAATCTTTTCACCGCTTCATCAATGGGCAATCCCATTTCATCGGGGTTTTGTATGGGCATTAAAGATTGTTCTTCCAGCGTTGTTGCCCTGCCATCCCAAAAATAGTAAGGGCGGTTTTTCATGTTCAGTACAGATGGGGTATTGCGTTTGGTTAGTTTGCCTTCTATACCAATGCTAAAGGCAACCGTATCGGCAAATGCAAATTTGGGTATGTGGCAGCTGGCACAGCTTACCGAAGAATCTTTGGAAAGTATTTTTTCGGAGAATAATTTTTTACCCAAGGCTGCTTTTGTATTTATGTCGGCATTTTCTTTTTCAAAAAAAGAACTGGTGCCAATCAGGGTAACACCAACAATAAAAAAAGATAACAAGGCTGTTTTCATCAGCTCAAATTTACGACCGATGTTTCAAAAATCTTCATCAACATATAAATTACTGTTTGTACCTTTCAAAAAATAATTTTCAATGGCAAACAAAGAAGCATTTATAGAAGCAATAAAAAACGGTTACACTTTTAAAGGCGAAGCAGTAAAAATAGGCGCCGCCATACTGGATGGTGAGCTTGTGCCCGAAGCCGGCATTTACCTGCCGCTTAAAACCTTAAACCGCCACGGCCTTATTGCCGGCGCAACCGGTACCGGTAAAACAAAGACACTGCAGGTTATCAGCGAGTTTTTAAGCGATAACAGCGTACCGGTTATGATGATGGATATTAAAGGAGACCTGAGCGGCATTGCTGCCATGGGTGCCATAAATGATAAAATAAAAGACCGTTACCAGAAACTTAATATCGAGTATAAACCATCTTTATTTCCGGTTGAGCTGATGACATTAACCGGGCAGAAAGGTGTTCATTTAAGAGCAACAGTAAGCGAGTTTGGCCCCATATTATTAAGTAAGATTTTGGAACTGAACGATACGCAGGGCGGCGTAGTTGCTATGATATTTAAATACTGCGATGATACAAAACTGCCCCTGCTCGACTTAAAAGATTTTATAAAAGTGCTTCAGTACATTGGCGATGAAGGCAAGGCCGAAATTGAAAAACAGTACGGAAAAATTTCAACCTCATCTACCGGCACCATCCTGCGCAAAGTAATTGAACTGCAGCAACAGGGCGCCGATATTTTTTTTGGTGAAAGAAGTTTTGAAGTAGATGACCTGATGCGTATTGCTGATGATGGCCGTGGAATGATAAGTGTATTGCGGGTTACCGATCTGCAGGATAAACCAAAATTATTTTCAACATTTATGTTGCAGATGCTGGCCGAACTTTATGCCAGCTGCCCCGAGGAAGGCGATATGGACAAACCCAAACTGGTGATGTTTATTGATGAGGCACATTTGATCTTTAATGAAGCAAGCCCGGCATTGCTGCAGCAGATTGAAACAATTGTAAAACTGATACGCTCAAAAGGCATTGGTATTTTCTTTTGTACACAAAACCCGATGGATGTACCTGCAAGTGTATTGAGCCAGCTTGGTTTAAAAGTGCAGCATGCTTTACGTGCCTTTACAGCTGCAGATAGAAAAGTGATAAAACAAACAGCAGAAAATTATCCCGAAACAGAATTTTATAAAACCGAAGACCTGATTACCCAAATGGGAATTGGCGAAGCATTGATAACCATGCTGAATGAAAAAGGTATTCCCACACCGCTGGCGCATACCATGCTTTGTGCGCCACGCAGCCGTATGGATGTGTTGACGGAAGAAGAGATTGATGCCATCAACACCAGATCGAAAATGGTGGCCAAGTACAACAAAACAGTTGACAGCGAAAGTGCCTACGAAATATTAACCGCCAAGCTTGAAGAAGCTGCAGAAAGATCGGCGCAGGAAGAAGCGGAAGAAACAACCACCTCTAAAAAATCAACCAAAGAAGAAAAATCAACATTGGAAAAAGTGGCCGACAATACCATTGTGAAGAGTATGGTGCGTACAGCAGGTAATACTATTGTGCGTAGTTTGCTGGGTATTTTGGGTTTGGGCGGCAGAAGCAGGAGTTCGAAAAGCAAGAGCTGGTTCTGATTTTATTTTATCAATTATTCGCAAGTGCCGGTTATTAAACCGGCACTTCGTATTTTTACAGCATGAGAAAATTGCAAGCTGCTTTCCGGCACCGCTTTGGCCCATTGGCAGTATTGGCGCTTATTTTGTTTACACTGAGTTTTATTACCCGGTTAACTTTGTTTATTATCAGCTGGTCAAATCTTGAACTTAGTTTCCTCCGCTTGCTTGGCATATTTTTTATCGGCTTCTTTTACGATATTATTGTCTGGAGTTTCTTTGCAATACCGGTTGCATTTTATTGCTGGTTGATGAAGGACAGCTGGTATCAAAAAAAATGGCAGCGTATTCCGCTTTTCTTTCTTTTCTTTTTAATTACACTTATTCTGGTTTTAAATGTTGGCGGCGAGATCATTTTCTGGGATGAATTTAATGTGCGCTATAATTTCATAGCGGTTGATTACCTGGTTTATACCACCGAAGTGATCGGCAATATTATAGAGTCGTACAACATTCCACTGATTGGTGCTGCTGTAGCCATAGCAACAGCAGCAGTTCTTTTTTTGGTAAGAAAAAAGTTAACTGCTTCGCAGGAAATAAGCATGCGCTTTGGAAAAAGAACTATTTTCTTTTTTGGCTTTATGCTGTTGCCTGTTGCCGGATATTTTTTGGTGAACAACCGCATTAAGAACAGCAGCAACAATAATTATGTGAATGAACTGGGCGGCAATGGTATTTATGAATTCGGCTCTGCTTTCTGGAACAATGAAATTGAGTACAGCAAATTTTATGTTACCCGTAACGATACTGCCAATTTTAAAATACTGCGCAATATGCTGCAGGCGCCCAATGCTACTTTCAGCAACGACCCGCTGAGTATTGAACGACAAATAAAAAGCGACAGTCCTGAGCATATATGGAATGTAGTACTCATCAGCGTTGAAAGTTATAGCGGCGATTATTTAAAAAGATTTGGCAACAAAGAAAACATCACGCCATATCTAGATTCATTAATTCCACATGGCTTATGGTTCGATCAGTTTTATGCATCCGGCACCAGAACCGTAAGGGGTTTGGAAGCCCTGTCTATGGGTATTCCGCCCACACCGGGCCAATCTATTGTGCGCCGTCCCGATAATGATGATATGTTTACAATGGGCAGCGTGTTAAAAACCAAAGGGTATGATGTGCATTATATTTATGGCGGTAATTCTTTCTTCGACAACATGGGTAAATTTTTCAGCAACAGCAGTTATACTGTTTTAGATGAAAGAGATATTCCTGACAGCCTTGTTCATCTTACTACTGCCTGGGGTGCCGATGATGAAGCTTCTTTTGATTATACCTTGCAGCAATGCGATAAAAGTTTCAGCAGCAATAAACCTTTCTTTAATCATATCATGACGGTGAGTAATCACCGGCCATATACTTACCCCGAAGGAAGGATAGATATTTCCCCAAAGCATCAATCTATACAGGGAGCAGTTAAATACACCGATTATGCCATCAATAAATTTATTAAAGACGCTCAGCAAAAACCCTGGTTCAACAATACCCTGTTTGTAATTGTGGCCGATCATTGTTCAAAAAGTGCCGGCAAGACCGACCTGCCGGTAAACCGCTACCATATACCCTGTATTATTTATGCGCCACAATTAATTAAACCGGCTATTGAAAATAGGCTGGTTAGCCAGATCGACCTTGCCCCCACCATTTTGGGCCTGATGAACCTGAATTATACCAGCCGCTTTTTTGGCTATGATGTATACAATATGACCCCCGGAAATGAACGTGCTTTCATAAGTACCTACCAGGATATGGGCTATATTAAAGATGGGAAGCTGGTCATTTTATCGCCCCAGCAAAAGGCGCAACTGTTTAAACCCGATTTTACAACCGGTGCTAATGTGCAGATTGCAAGCTCAAATGAGCTGGTAAATGAAGCAATTGCCTGGTACCAGGGAGCAAGTTTTCAATATAAAACAGGCAGGTATAAAAGTGTTAAACCGGCAAGCCGGTAAAACTTAAAAAGTTGATAACCAGTTGTATAAACAGGTAAAAAACGCTGTCGGTTTGTATTTTTTACACATTTTCGGTGTATAAAAACTTTCAAAATACTTTAGTGAAATGTTGTATAATAGTGAAAACCACATTATCTTCGTTTCGGTTTTTCATAGGATATTGGATTTTAAAGCGGGACTAGATTTCTATCTTGGTCCCTTTTTTATTTTATATACCTTAAGTTTTTGCCTGAAAAGAGATTTTGCCATCTTTGTCAGACCGCAATTTACCCTCTGCCATCAGGTAATTGAGCACCTGCCATACCTTTTCCTTTTTTATACTTTTCAGGCTCGCTAAAATATTTTCAACAGTAACAGCCATATCTTTTGTACAGCTAATGAGTTGATTGGCAATGTGGTTAAATTCTTCTGTTGAGATGTGGATGACTTTATCATTTATACAATTATCGCAAATACCACAGGCATTAATTTTTAAAGGGGTAAAATAAGCTGCAATATGCTGGCTTCGGCAACCGCTCGGTTTTTTTATATAACCGATCATGGCTTCGGCACGTTCTTCAAAATTTTGTTTACGTTTCAGGTATTCGCTGGTATTTATCCTGTAATTATCATTATACATCCTGTTTTGTAAAAGTGTTATCTGTGGCTTGTCTTTTTGAGCTGAATAACTAATGATACCATAGTCATTCAGTTTTTTCAAATCTTTCTTCAGGGTTTCAATATCAACCTGTATAAATTTTGCCAGCTTGCTTTCATAAACTGTTGCCGGAAAATCAAAAATGCCCTCATAAGAACGAAGCAACCCTTTCAACAAAGGCTCCAATGCAGGATTTTGTTTTTCAAAATCGGTAAGCTCTTCCCGGTTGGTAGTAAAAACAACTGTTGATGGTTTAAAAACAACTTCATTAAAGCTGATGATATCTTCCTGCTCCAATGCTTTAATGGCATAGGTGGCAGTAAGTATGTTTATTTTAAAGGCTGTAGTAAAAACTGCGATGTCAAAATCGAAACTGATGCCTTCACCCGATCCGGCAGGAACCTGCAGGTGGTTCATCATGCATATATAAACATGTTTAATCTCTTCTTCTTTTGGAAAACGGATGGCAGATTGTTCCTGAAGGTTTTCAATTTCTTTATTGTTGTACAACAAAACGGCATAGGCTCTTTTACCATCCCTGCCTGCACGTCCGGCTTCCTGGTAATAATTTTCCAGGCAATCGGGAACATCATAATGAACCACAACCCTTACATCGGGTTTATCTATACCCATGCCAAAAGCATTGGTGCTTACAATCACCCTTGTTTTATTGGTAATCCAGTTCTCCTGTTTTTTATTTCGTTCATCATTGCTTAAGCCTGCGTGGTAATAATCTGCATTGATCTGATGCAGCCTCAGCAGGTCGGCCATTTCTCTTGTGTGCTTGCGGCTTTTACAATACACAATGGCAGTGCCGGGTACATTTTTAAGTATCTCCAGTAATTTATTTTGTTTGGATGCTACATTAAAAACTGAATAGGAAAGATTGAGCCGTTCGAAAGATTGTTGAAACCGTTGCTGTGTTTTACCAAACAACAATTTATCGCAAATATCATCCTGCACAACTTTGGTTGCAGAGGCGGTAAGCGCCAATACCGGAACACCCGGCAACAATTCCCTCAGGGCAGCTATTCGCATGTAGGGTGGCCTGAAATCGTATCCCCATTGAGAAATGCAATGAGCTTCATCTACAGCCAGCAAATTAATATTCATGGCTGGCAGGAATTCTAAAAAAAGATTTGTTTCTAAACGCTCAGGAGAAACATAGAGGAATTTATAATTACCATAAGCTGCATTCTGCAATGTTTTTTTTATTTCTAAAAAACTCATGCCCGAGTAAATTGCCAGGGATGGAATACCTTTTTGTTTTAAACTTTCTACCTGGTCTTTCATTAAAGCAATCAGCGGACTAACCACCAAACACAAGCCATCTTTTGCCAAAGCAGGTACCTGGAAACATATGGATTTACCTCCGCCGGTTGGCAGTAATGCCAGTGTATCTTTTCCATCCAGTACCGCATTAATAATATCTTCCTGCAGCGGACGAAAACTGTTGTACCCCCAATATTGTTTTAAGATTTCGTGAATAGTCAATGCTGATAATTGTGGCCTGAAATTAAACCACTTTCTTAAATTTAAGCCAGATAGAATTTATGGCCAGCACTACATCACTGAAACCCATAGCCAGCGCAGCAAGGCCGGGTTGTAATAAACCAACCGCAGCAATGGGTATGGCAACAATATTGTAAATAAATGCCCAGAAGAGATTTCCCTTAATTGTGATGAAAGTATGTTTACCCAAGCCCAAAGCCAGCGGTAAATGCTGAATACCTTTATTCATTAAAACCACCTGTGCACTTTGTACGGCTAACTGGGTAGCATCGCTCATGGAAATACCGATGGTTGCTTTGGCAAGTGCTGGCGCATCATTTACACCGTCACCAACCATTGCAACAGGTGTTTGGCTGTTTAAGTTTCCAATTATCTGTAGTTTTTCTTCGGGTGTTTTTTCGGCAAACACTTTATCTATGCCTAAAGCGTCAGCAATTTTTTGGGTACGTTCCAAACTATCACCACTTAATAAAATGGTTTGTATATTTTTTGAATGCAGGTAACTGATTACTTCTTTTGCTTCTGTTCTGATTTCATCTTCCACATCAAACCAGCCAACCAGTTTTTCATTCTGTAATAAATAAGCGGTATGAGATGGATCTTCTGTAAGTGATGAAGCAAGTTTATAAGAACCTAATTGGTAAATATTACCGGCTGCATCTTCAGCCTTCATACCCAAACCTTTTATCTCTTCAATTTTTTTCCAGCTAAGCGGATTGTTTATTTTCCAACCGGTAGTTATTGCTTTTGCTATGGGGTGATTGGAATATTTCTCCAGCGAAAAAATAATTTGCTTAAACAAATTTTCATCAATAATGCTTTGCCATTTGCTGATGCTCATTTGTCCTTTGGTAAGTGTTCCGGTTTTATCAAATACAACGGTTGTAATGCTTTTAAACAGCTCCAGGCTTTTTGCGTTGCGGAACAGAATACCGTTTTTAGCAGCACGGCCCAGCCCAACAGCAATGGCAGCAGGCGTTGCAAGGCCCATGGCACAGGGACAACTGATTACCAGTACAGCAATACTTCTCATTAGTGAATTGGTGCCGCTAACATCAAAAGCAAAATAATTAATTAAAAAAGTAAGTACTGCAATGCCTAAAACTGCCGGCACAAAAATGGCGCTGATCTTATCTGCCAGTTGTTGAATGGGTGGTTTTTCTCCCTGTGCCTGTTTTACCAGTGTAAGTATATTGCTGAGAACCGTATCCTTACCAACAGCAGTAACCTGTGCCTTAACAGTGCCATCTGTAATGATACTTCCACCAATCAAAGCATCTTTTTTTGTTTTGTGGATGGGTTTACTTTCGCCGGTTAATAATGCTTCGTTCACATGTACATCGCCCCAAAGAATTTTACAATCAATGGGAACCTGCTCCCCGGTTTTTATTAAGATCAAATCACCAACATGCAGGCTGGTATTCTCAACCGGGAAAATCAGTTCTTTATGTTCTTCATCAAAAGCGATCATATTGGCCATTACTTTTTGTTGTGCGGCCAATTTGTTCAATTCTTTTTGTGTTCCGGCAACAGATTTATGTTCTATCCATTCGCCCAAAAATACCAGGGTGATGATGGTGGCAGCGGTTTCGTAAAAAATATAATCCATGCCCAGGTTGCCAATGCTGCCGATGAGGCTATACACAAAAGCTGCGGTGGCACCAATGGCAATCAGCACATTCATGTTGGGAATACCCCGGCGTAAACTTTTAACCGCACTCACGCCAAAATAACCCATACCAACAATGTAGACGGGAATGCAGATTGCCAGCTGTATCCATGGATTCATAAGAAAATGAATATGCCATGGTAACATGTGCAGCATTAAAACAAGGGTAAAGGGCAGGCAGAAGAGGAAGCGTTGTAAATGGTTGGAGAAAAATTTTGTTTGTGCTTTGTTGTTTGTTGTTTGTTGTTCGTTTACAACTTTGTACCCTAAATCAGCTATTCCTTTAGTCAGCTCTTCTTTTGTTTTGTTACCATTTAGTTCAAAACTTACTTCGCCACCAATAAAATTCACTTTCACCGATTGCATACCTTCTTTTTGAAGATACCTGTTTATAGTTAAAGCACAGTTGGTGCAATCCATTCCTTCTACTTTCCAGTCAACTTTTTCCATAATGCAAAATTATTCTTTGATATTGTGACACGATTACTAATGAAGGAAAATATCTTTGCAACATGGAGGTAAATTTTTCACTGAACGGGATAGCCAGAGCTGCTGAAAAGCTGCTGACTGAAGCCGGCGATTACAAAGTATTTGCTTTTCATGGAGACATGGGTGCCGGCAAAACAACTTTTATACATGCACTTTGTCATGCTATGAACATTACCGACGTTGTTACCAGTCCTACATTTTCCATTATCAACCAGTATAAAACTCTTGATGGACAAACGGTTTACCATATGGACCTGTACCGTATTAAAGATGAAAATGAAGCTATTAATGCCGGTGTGGAAGATTGTTTATTTTCGGGAAACAGGTGCCTGGTTGAGTGGCCGGAGAAAGCGCCAGGAGTTTTTCCTGATGAGACTTTGCACGTATACATTACTTCAATTGATGATAATACCAGAAAGCTGAAATATAATTTGTAAATTGTAACCTTACAATTTTATTGCTTATGGCCTCATCAAAACCCTTTATATCTTCTTCATTCAGTTACGAAACCCTGGAAGAAACCCTGGATATAAAACCCAAGGGAGCAGAGCTGCTGATTGGTATACCCAAGGAAAATTCTTTTAACGAAAACAGGATTGCCCTAACACCAGAAGCAGTTGGCGTGATGATTGCCAACGGCCACCAGGTGGTGGTAGAAACCAAGGCAGGCGACGGAGCCAGTTATACCGACAAGGATTACAGCGAGGCCGGTGCAAAAATTGCATACGATAAAAAAGAAGTTTTTGAATGTGATATACTGGTTAAAAGCGCCCCGGTGAGTGAAAGTGAATGTGAACTGCTGAAACCAAACCAATACATCATTTCTCCCATTCACCTGGCTGTGATGAAACGTGAGATTTTGCAGAAGATGATGGACAAAAAAATTACCGCACTTAGTTTTGAAAACCTGAAAGATGATACCGGCCATAATCCTATAGTACGCAGCATGAGTGAGATTGCGGGCAGCGCAGTGATGCTGATTGCCGGGCAATACCTGAGCAAGGCAAACAATGGTAAAGGCGTTTTGGTAGGAGGCATCAGCGGTATACCACCAACAAAAGTTATTATTATTGGTGCCGGTATTGTGGGTGAATATGCAGCCCGTACAGCTTTGGCTATGGGAGCCAGTGTAAAAGTTTTTGACAATAGTATTTACCGCTTAAAGCGTTTGCAGAATAATATTGGTGTACGCATGTGGACATCGGTAATTGAGCCCAAGATTTTAGCCAAGCAATTAAAAACCTGCGATGTGGCTGTGGGTGCTTTAAGTGGTGCAGCTGGCAGAACGCCGGTTGTGGTTACTGAAGAAACTGTAAGCAACATGCGGCCCGGTAGTGTTATTGTAGATGTTAGTATTGACCATGGAGGTTGTTTTGAAACCAGTAAAGTAACCAGCCATGAAAAACCTGTTTTTACAAAGTATGATGTGATACATTATTGCGTACCCAATATACCCAGCGGCTTTGCCCGTACTGCTTCCCAAGCCATCAGCAATGTATTGATGCCGTTGATGCTTGAAACCGGTGAGGATGGCGGCATAGACCATATTATCTGGCATAAGATAAATATCCGCAGCGGTATTTATTTATATAAAGGAAGCCTTACCAATTTTTATTTGAGTGAAAGGTTTGATTTAAAATTTACTGATTTGAATTTGCTGATAGCGAGTAAGAGATAGATTTTTGATGAGCTTTAGTTATATGGTGTTACTATAAAACCTTCTTTTCTTAATAAATTGATAAGGCCATTGTTCCTGGCTAAATGTAAATACCCTACTGCAAAAAAACAGCTTTCTTTTTTTATTGCAAGTGTAATTTTTGGCAACCAACTTAAATTCCTTTTATCTAAAACATCAATTGTCCATTGTGTGGCACCTTTTAGAGAGTTAATGTTGTGACTTAGATATTCTTTTATGCTTCTTTTGTATAGCTCAAGATGAATATCAATGTTGTCGATAAAATTTGATAAGTAGGTGAATCCTTTTTCCGGGAAATAGGTTTTTATCAGTGGAGCTGTTTCTTCAAAAGTTTCTAATCCGTCTGCAAGAATATTTTTAGAGTTTGCAAGTAGTATTAAATACTCTTCATACGAAGTAAAATAGACCTCTGCTTTATATCCCAACATTATATTTGTGTAGTAATTTGAATTCATTTTATAAATACTATCTGTTTCAATTGAATTGGGGGAATAAAATTCAATCGCTTTTTTCAGTTGTTTATAATGCCGCTTTTTCAAATGATTTTTTGCATAATCATCACCGGGTAAAAAAGCATTTGCGATAAATGAAGAGTCACTTTTTTCTGTAAACAGCCTTTTGCAGCTGAAAATCAGATCTTTAAGTTTTTGTGTGGTGTCAATATTACCGATTGGTATAGAATGTATGGTTCCCATTAAATAGGAAGGGAATTGGAGCCCGTTTCCTTCAATTTTCCAGATCAGTGAATTCTCTACCGGTTTTACTAAAGAGTCAGTTTGAGCAGTTAAATTGCAGCAATGAAATAAAAGGATAACGAAATAAAATAGCTTTATTAACATTGTTACTATTTATACTTTCCAATCTCAATCACTTCCTCACAAAAACCATATTCTTCTTTTACATTACTGCTTACAATTACCAGTTTGTCTTTTGTATAATTGCTTACAAGGCTTTGGTACAAAGCAATGCCATCTGCATCTAAATTGGTAGTTGGTTCATCCAGTAAAAGAACCGGTGTATTGCTGAAGAATGCCTGTGCCAGTTTCAGCCTTTGTTTCATACCACTGCTGAAATAGCGGAGCTGTTTGTTAACCGCCTTTTCCAACCCCACAATTTTAAGCATCTCTTCAATAGCAAGTGATTGTATTAAAGGTTTAAATTTTGAATGAAAGGCCAGCATTTCTTTAGCTGTCATTTCTTCAATCAGTTCCAGGTATGGGGCGGCTATTGAAATATTGGAGTAATGTTTCTCGTTGTTGGTTGTTCGTTGTCCGTCATTGTATTCAATCGTTCCTTCGTTGTGTAAGGTGGCACCGGCTATAACCTGCAGCAGGGTTGATTTTCCGGAGCCATTGGGGCCCGTGATGGCGTAATTTTTACCGGAGATAAATGTATAACTGCAGTGACGGAATATCCACTCACGGTTAAATCGTTTGCCGGTATTTAATAAAGTGATATTCATGCCCCAAACCCCTAAAGGGGCATTTTTTATTCGTCCTCCGTACTTCCTTTTGTAAACCGCTTAATAATTCCACGGCCACTCTCCCTGATAAAAGTTACAATTTCATCACGTTCATCTGTTGCCGGTAATTCTTCTTCAATATAATTAAGCGCCTGCGAAGTGTTCATGCCTTTGTTGTAAATAATACGATAGATATCAAGTATTTTATTGATCCTGTCTAGTGAAAAACCCCGTCGTTTTAAACCAACAGAATTTACACCTGCATAGCTCAATGGTGTTCGGCCGGCCTTGATATAAGGAGGAACATCTTTACCAACAAGCGAACCGCCGCTGATGAATGTATGCTGCCCAACCTGTACAAACTGGTGTATGGCACACATGCCGCCAACAATGGCATAATCGCCTAAAATAACATGGCCTGCCACCTGAGTGTTATTGCTTAAAATACAGTTATTACCTACAATGCAGTCGTGTGCAATATGGCTGTATGCCATTATCAGGCAATTGTTTCCAACTTTGGTGGTCCACCTGTCTTTACTGCCACGGTTTACTGTTACAAACTCACGAATGGTTGTATTATCTCCAATCTCTACGGTAGTATGCTCACCTTCGTATTTAAGATCCTGTGGAATGGCAGCAATTACAGAGCCCGGAAAAATGCGGCAGTTCTTGCCAATTCTTGCGCCTTCCATGATAGTTACATTACTGCCTATCCAGGTTCCTTCGCCAATTTCTACGTTCTGGTGAATAACACTAAAGGGATCAACCTTTACGTTGGTAGCAAGATTGGCATTCGGATGAATGTACGTATGGGGATGAATCATTTAGTTTAATTATCGAATTAGCAAATTTGCATTTACGGGCTATTAAGCGAATATATTAATTTCTTTTTACCAATTGAGCGGTTAAATCGGCTTCGGTACATAATTTATTGCCTACATAAACACTTCCTTTCATTACACATATTCCCCGGCGGATGGGTTCTGTCAGTTCCATTTTTAAAATTAATGTATCGCCGGGCACTACTTTTTGTTTGAATTTGCAGTTATCAATCTTTAAAAAATAAGTATCGTACTGTCCGTCGGGCATGGCATTAATACAAAGCAGCCCGCCGGTTTGTGCCAGTGCCTCAATCTGTAAAACACCCGGCATGATAGGGTTTCCGGGAAAGTGGCCCTGGAAAAAATATTCATTTACCGTAACATTTTTTACACCTACTATCATCGTATCTGTTAATTCAATGATCTTATCAACCATTATAAAAGGAAAACGGTGCGGCAGTGTTTTTTCAATTTGCTGCTGTGTATAAACGGGCTCCTGGTTGGGGTTGTAAACAGGAATATCCCGGGTGTGCTTATTTTTTTTGATATACTGTTTTATTTTTTTTGCAAACTCCACATTGCTGCTATGGCCGGGGCGGTTTGCTATAATGTGCGCTTTAATGGGATAACCTATCAAGGCCAGGTCGCCAACCACATCTAATAATTTATGACGGGCGGGCTCGTTTGAAAAGCGGAGTTCAAGATTATTTAAATAGCCTTCGCTTTTTATTTCCATTTTTTTTCTGCCGAAAGCTTTTGCAAGCCGGTCCATTTCTTCATCGGTAACGGGCTTATCAACTACCACAATGGCATTGTTGATGTCGCCGCCTTTTACCAGGTTATTATCCAGCAGCATTTCCAGTTCGTGTAAAAAACAAAAAGTGCGGCATGGCGCTATTTCAACCTGAAAATCCTTCATGGCCTTCAAACTGGCATGCTGTGTACCTAAAACGGGGCTGTTAAAATCGATAAGGGTTGTAATCTGGTAGTTTAATGCAGGCAATGCCGTCATTTCCACTTTCTTTAAATCATCAAAATAAGAGATATTAGTATCAATAGTGTACCAAACTTTTGCAGCATCCTGTTCCAGTACACCACTTTTTTCAATGATCTCAACAAAGGGTTTACTGCTTCCATCTATGATGGGTATTTCGGGGCCGTTTAATTCAATCAGGCAATTATCTACTCCCATACCAACCAGTGCTGCTAAAATATGTTCTATCGTACTCACTTTACAATCACCTTTCTCTAAAGTTGTTCCCCTGGATGTATCAGTAACCAGATCGCAATCTGCTTTTATAATGGGAGAATCCGGCAGATCGGTACGCTGAAACTGGTAACCAAATCCGGGATTGGCAGGCCTGAGAGTCATATCCACATTTATACCCGAATGCAGGCCAGTACCCGAAATACTGACAGCTTTAACCAAAGTATGTTGCTTATCTGGATTAAAGTTTTTATCCATGTGTATTGCTGAATTTTGTTGGCAAAGATATTTAAAATATGCTGCCAGCGCACTTATAAACTAATGTAGTTGCAAGGGGGCTAAAACTGTATCTGAAAACTTCCGAAAATACCAAATTTAGAGCCTGAACCAGCGTAAGAAGATGAAGGAGAAAGCCGCCAAACAAAGTCGAGCCGGAATACTTTGAAGATGTTATCAATACCGGTACCAACCTCTATATAGGTTTTACCGTTTAATGTTTTAAAAGTACCGGCTTTATTATTGATAGCAGTATTCTCGGCGCTTAAAGAACCCCAAAGTGTTTTTGCGGTGTAAAACTGCCGCCATTTTAATTTACGGGTAAGTGGAATAAAGCGGAAAAGGCCCGAACCGATATTATGCTCCATATTTATACCGGCATATTTATCACTTAAATATTCAAACCGGTTCATCAGGTTAAAGGCAAAGGGGTTGTAATAAAAAAGATCATTGCCCGGGTGATTCTCGAGGTTGGTAAAGGGCATGGCGCCGTTTATTTTTCCGCCATAAACCCTGTAATATAAAGTTCCGTAGGGAGATATTTTCATCATATCTTTTATGAGCAAAGAATATTTAGTGTAGTTGTATGCACTGTTAAATACGCCTGCAATGCCTTTAGCAAACATGGCCTCAACAATTGGGTATTTTGTGCCGATTGAATACCTGTTATAATCAGTTTCAATAAACCGCTCCAGGTAGGCAAACCGTAATTTTAAAGCCAGCTCAAAATTGGTAAGCGGTGTACCGCTGTTTGCTGTAAAGCTTGATAATGTTGGCAGATTAAGCAATGGTGTGTATTGCCTGTGCGATACAAACAGTTCAGAAGAAAAGCCTTTGCCCAGATCGCTGAATACATCAAACCTGTAATCTTTTACATTGATGAACTTTCTGTAGTTTCTTGGTTTGCGTATGGCAAGCGAAAAAATATTATCCTGGCTTACTTCGCCAACCTGGCTGATGCCGTTGTCTACGTCGTTTTGATAAGAAAGATGCAGGCGGATTCTTTTAGGCTCACGTTGTAAAAGCCAGTAGGCTTCTGCCTGTCCTTTAAATCTTTTATCTCTGAAACCATAAGCCAGGTAACCATGCAGGTAAACATTTTTAAACAGTTTTTTATTGGTACCCAGGTCAAAGCGTAACCTGGTACCCTGCACGGTATCAGCACTTATCCAGTTAAACCAGGGACCAATTTCAAACTTGCCGATATTGCGGTAGCCACCAAACAAAAACTTTAAGTTGGTTTGCAATTTTTTAAACTTAGGCATTTCCATCAGCTTATCAATGGTTGTATAAATTGCTTTTTCATTCTTCGATAAGGTGTCATGCCGCAGGCTGGTCCAGGCAGAATCGGAATTTTGTACAACTGATTTTTCTGTTTTTACCAGTTCCTCAATATGCTGATCTTTAAAAGTAGCAGTTAAGGAATCACTGTTAATGACAATATCTTTATAGGAAGTTGTCTTTCGGCCAATGAGAGTGAGCGAATTTTTGCCCAGCACACGGAAATCGGCAAAGAATTTATCACGGTTTAAAAATATTACCGAATCGTTGATGGGGATGTACTCCTGAAAAACACTGATGCGGTCAATAAAATTAATGTTGGCCTCTTTGCCCAGGTACATAGATATTTTGCGTATCTGGTAAGTTTTTTCTGTTACCCATGCATCTCCTTCAAAAGTATTTTGCCCGGCACGCTTTGGACGAAATACAAAATGATATTGTTTGCCGCCATTTACAACTTGTGTATCGGGTACGGTAAAAATATAATAGGCATCGGCATTATCATTAAAGGGGCTGATGAAATCCTTGTCCATTACATTTACAAAATTGCTGTAAATGCTTACGTTCTGGTTCATTACGCCCAGCAGTTTGCTGAAGCTTTCGTTGTTAAAACCTTTGGTCTGGCTGGCCTTGATATTTTCGTAAAACTTTTTTGGATTTTTCTGATAGGCATAATCACTCAGGCTTTCTATCAGGTATGCCGGTAAAAAAGGAGCAGCTTCGGATGTGCTGTCCATATTATCAAAAATGAAGGAGAAGTTTTTTAAAAGAAAATTTTTCTTTGCCTTATCGGCGTTAAAATTCTTGATATCAATTTCCAGTTTATTGTATGCTTCGTAGCTGAAGTTACCCAGGTCGTAGCGGTTGTACTGCTTCTTTTTGGTCATTATTTTTTTCCATAAATAAAGGCCCCTGTTCCATTTGGCTTTAATAATTACTTCGCCTTTTGCAGTTCCTCTTTCCAGCTGAATTTTAAGGGATGTATTGTTTTGCAGATGAGTGATGGGCATTTTATAAATTTCAAAGCCAATGAAACTTACTTTTAAAGTATCGTCTTTAAAATTATTGAGCGTAAAAGAAAAATGTCCGGCACTGTCGGTTGATTTACCAATGCCCGAACGGGCAAAATAAACCGAAGCAAAACTTACCGGCTCTTTGGTATGTCCATCAATTACGGTTCCGGAAAAAGATATTGGTTGTGCAAAAGACTGGGTGGAAAAGAAAATGAATACAAGTAATGATATGCAGTGCCTGAAGATATTCAAAAAATAAATTTTAATAGTTGGGTATGGTGTTTATTCAGATTTCTGAAGCATCAAAGGTATTTCATTTTTCAGCTGGTAAGCTAAAGAAAATGTTAAGTAGTTGTTTTAGGGCAACAGGCGGGTAATTGAGGAAATATATTTTTTAAGGGCTTTAAATGTTGTTTTTTTCCATTAATTCTTTCAGCATTTTCTCAAGCTCAATTACCTTTTTTTCCAATGCAGGTAAATTTCTAACTACGGCCTGAGAGCGCATAGAAGTCAGATAATCAATTGCCGGAACACCGGTAACAGAAGTATTAGGTGTTTTTATAGATTTACTTACACCGCTTTTTCCATTAATTTTTGTGCCATCAGCAATTTGAAGATGGCCTGCCAGGCCTGCCTGTCCGCCTATAATAACATTGTTGCCAATTTTAGTACTGCCGCTTACCCCGGTTAATGCAGCAATGGCGGTATTATTTCCCACTTCTACATTATGGGCAATCTGGAGCAGGTTATCTAATTTGGCGCCCGATTTTATCAGGGTACTTCCTATGGTTGCCCTGTCAATGGTAGTATTGGCGCCTATTTCAACATAATCCTCAATGATCACATTTCCTATCTGGGGAATTTTTTTAAAACTGCCATCTGCCTCAGGTGCAAAACCAAATCCATCGCTGCCAATAACAGCACCGGCATGTATAATAACACTTTTGCCAACAATACAATCATGATAAACAATTGCGCCGGGGTTTATCACCGTATCTTTTCCAATAGTAACATTATTACCTAAATAGGCATTCGGATAAATTTTTGCACCATCTGCCACAATTACATTTTCGCCCACATAGGCAAAAGCTCCAATGTATACATTTTGGCCAATTTTTGCAGTGGCATGCACAAAGGAAGGTTGCTGAATACCGGTTAATTGTTGCCTTTGTATCTGCTGATATTTATCTAATAGTGTTGCAAAAGCCAGATAAGCATCGGGTACTTTTATCAGGGTAGCATCAATTGGCTGCTTTAGCTCCTGTGTATCATTTACAATGATGATGCTGGCCTTTGTGCTGTACAGGAATTCTTCGTATTTAGGATTGGCCAAAAAAGCCAGTTGCCCGTTTTGGGCTTCTTCAATTTTACCAAAAGAACCTACGGCAGTATCGGCATTGCCTTCAACTTTTCCGTTGATCATCATGGCTATTTGTGCTGCGGTGAATTGCATAATGAGCTTTTAGCTTTTAGCTATGAGCTATGAGCCGGGCACTTACGAAGTGCTAACAGCTCATAGCTCACAGCTATCTTAAGTAACAAATGTAATATTTTTTAACCTTGCCCATCAGGTTTTGATTGATCAGGGCATTATCCACTTCCGAAATATCTTTTACCGTGCCATCTTTAAAAAGAATATGAATGTGCTCATCTTCCAGATTGTAGGTGCTGCTGGCTACTTCGCCGGTAAATACCAGCCAACCGGCTTCTTCGTTACTCAGGTTAAGTTTTGTTGCAGCTTTGGCCAGTTTTTCCTGTACCAGTACTTCATCAACCGGGTTGCCAAAGTACTGAACTTTCAGCAGCTGCCGGTTAATAATGCCATTGCAAAGAGTTGATAAAATTTTGTCTTCGTGATGGCACCAGCCTTTGATGGCTGCCGTTACATCGTAATCATCCAGGCTACAGAATTCTTCAAGTGTAACAGTTTGTATGGGTTTTGTAATAAAATTATGCAATGGTTGCTGTGTAGCCGCTTTAATATATTTAGCTCTTTTAATAATACGCTTCAACATCTGCTCGGCACACAACACGGTTTTGTGCAGGTAAACCTGCCAGTACATCAGGCGGCGGGCCACTAAAAATTTTTCTATTGAATAGATGGATTTTTCTTCCACCATCAGCTCGCCGTTATGCACGGTAAGCATTTTAATAATGCGGTCGTAACCGATAACACCCTCATTTACGCCGGAGAAAAAACTGTCTCTTGTTAAATAATCCAACCGGTCCACATCTAATTGCCCGCTGATGAGCTGAAAAAGAAATTTTTTATGATAACTGTCGGTAAAAATTTCCAGAGCAAGGCCAAGCTTACCATCAAACTGTTTGTTAAGTTCCTGAATGATCATCAGCGAAAGGTCTTCGTGATGCATACTTTCAACCAGCTCATGCTCCAGCGCATGGCTAAAAGGCCCGTGGCCGATATCATGCAAAAGGATGGCAATTTTTGCAGCCTGTTCTTCGGCTGCCGTTATTTCAATGCCTTTATTTTTTAATTCAGACAGGGCATTACTCATTAAATGATAGGCACCCAGTGCATGGTGCAGCCTGCTGTGTACAGCACCGGGGTAAACCAGGCTTGCCATCGCCATCTGGCTGATGCGACGCAGCCGCTGAAAATAAGGATGGCTGATTACTGCATAGATCAATTCATCATCAATGGTAATAAAACCATATACCGGATCGTTGATAATTTTTCTGAAAGGCATTAAAAGTTTGTTGTTGCTGGTTTGTTGTTTGTGGTTATGCCTTTGGCATTACCGGTATTTGTTAAAAGATGCACAAAGCTAAATAAAGTGCCTCAGCATTAACATAAAAAATTAAATTTGTGAGAACAGTAAAAACTACTCACTTTTAATCCATACTTACTTCGCTTAGATAAAAGTTCAATAAAGCTATGCAGTACAAGTGAGTGACACAACGATGATGACCAATGATAAAATGCCCGTAACAAAAAACTAAAAAAACCACCCGCAGGGTCCTGCGGACAAACCAATAATATGAGTGTAGCAAAAATTCTTTGGGTAGATGATGAAATAGACAGCCTTACATCGCAGGTGATGTTTTTGGAAAACAAAGGATATGAAGTGCATACCAAAACCAATGGATTTGATGCGATAGAATACGTGAAGGATAATATTGTAGATGTGGTGTTGCTTGATGAAACCATGCCGGGCATAACCGGCCTGCAAACCCTGCAGCAGATAAAGGAATTGAAAAGTAATTTACCGGTGGTTTTAATTACAAAGAACGAAGCGGAGAATTTGATGGACGAAGCCATCGGATCGCAGATAAGTGATTATTTGATTAAACCGGTTAACCCCAACCAGGTTTGGCTTAGCCTGAAAAAACTGATTGATAATAAAAGACTGGTTGCCGAAAAAACAACTTCTGCTTATCAGCAGGAGTTTAGAAGTTTGTTTACTTCGTTAAACAGCAACCCCAATTATAATGAGTGGATGGAGATTTACCGTAAACTGGTTTATTGGGAGCTGGAGATGAAAAAGAGCGACAGTCCGGAAATGCAGGAAGTTTTTCAGGCGCAAAAAACAGAGGCCAATACAGAGTTTTTTAAATTCATTAGCCGCAATTATGCAGGCTGGGTAAATCCTAAAAGTGACGATGCACCCATCATGAGCCATAACCTGCTGAAGTTTAAAGTGCTGCCGCATGTAGAAAAAGGCATACCATTATTTTTTGTGCTGATCGATAATTTACGGTTTGATCAATGGAAAACGATACAGCCAATTTTTGCCGAAAGTTTTAGAATACATGAAGAAGAAACTTTTTACGCCATACTGCCAACGGCTACACAGTATGCACGTAATGCCATTTTTGCCGGTATGATGCCGGTTGATATTGAAAAGAAATTTCCGGTACAATGGAAAAATGACGATGAGGATGGCGGAAAAAATATGTTTGAAGAAGATTTTTTTAAGGCACATTTAAAAAGTTTGGGTAAGGCCGATTTAAAATACTCTTACACCAAAATTACCAATAACCACGACGGGCAAAAATTAGTTGATAATATTCACAACATGCTGGATAACGATATTAATGTGATCGTTTACAATTTTGTGGATATGCTGAGCCATGCCCGTACCGAAATGGAAGTGCTTAAAGAACTGGCCGGCGACGAAACCAGTTACCGCAGCATTACCGAAAGCTGGTTTATGCACTCCCCGCTGCACCAGGCGCTTAAAAAAATTGCTGATAAAAAATTAACCATGATCGTGGCAACAGACCATGGCAGCGTGCGGGTGAATACCCCTGCAAAAGTTATTGGTGATAAACAAACCACCGCCAACCTGCGCTACAAACATGGGCGCAATTTAAATTACGAACCTAAAGATGTGCTGGCTTTCAGAGACCCACGGGAAGCAGGTTTGCCTGTGCCTAATGTAAACTCTTCTTTCATATTTGCAAAAGGCGATCTGTATTTATGTTATCCTAATAATTATAATCACTTTGCCAATTATTACCGTAATACTTTTCAGCATGGTGGTATAAGTTTGGAAGAGATGATTGTGCCGGTGATAAGGATGACGAATAAGTAAAACGCAGATTAATCTGATTATAATTGATTTCGCAGATTTTTTTATCAACGTTTGTTGAAAACCTTTTTTTTTATTGTATCTCATTTGTTGGAGTTTGCAATTAAAATAAAAGGGTTCATTTCCTTTAACCGGGATAAACTATGAAATACACACAACATAATTTAGATAAGATAGAAAAAGTGGCGGAAGAATGTGGTTATGTTATCCGTTACGAAAGAGGAACTTTTCAAAGCGGTTACTGCATTCTGCAGGACCGGAAAGTGATCGTTATCAATAAATTTTTTCAGACAGAAGGCAGGATGAATGCCCTCATTGACCTGATGCCACAACTTGAAATAAGTTTTGACGCCCTTACACATGAAAGTCAGAAGGTGTATGACGAAGTGATGAGTGTTGTTAAATAGACAATAGTAATTGAGTCATTGGTCAATCGCAATGGCTTTTAATTATAAGGCCTCTCAAAGACTTAATGACCATTGCACAATGACTCACAAAAGGCCTATTTTTGCCAGGTGCAAACTCCTCCATTAAAAATAACTTTCCTTGGTACCGGCACCAGCAGTGGTGTACCCATGATTGGCTGCAGTTGCGAAGTATGCACATCTGCCAATAAAAAAGACAAACGCTTACGCAGCAGTATTTTAGTTGAAAGCGAAACCACAAGCATTGTTGTTGATACCACGCCCGATTTCAGGTACCAGATGCTGAGGGCCAATGTTAAAAAGCTCGACGCTGTTTTATTTACACACCCACATAAAGATCATATTGCCGGGCTGGATGATGTAAGAGCCTTTAATTATTTTCAGCAAAAACCAATGGAGTTATATGCCAACTCATTAACCGAGGAGGCAATTAAAAGAGAATTTGCTTACGCTTTTTCTGATAAAAAATATCCGGGCATACCCAACCTTAATTTAAATACCATAGATGATAAACCGTTTATAGTGGGCGATATTCCGGTAGTTCCGATTTTAGTATGGCATTTAAAAATGCCGGTGCTGGGTTTCAGGTTTGGTAAGTTTACTTACATAACCGATGCCAATAAAATAGACGATGATGAAAAAGAAAAAATAAAAGGAAGCGATGCAATGGTATTAAATGCATTGCGGAAAGAAAGCCATATTTCTCATTTTACATTAGATGAAGCAGTTGCCATGGTTCAGGAATTAGCTGTGCCGAGAGCATATTTTACACATATAAGTCACCAACTGGGCAGGCACGAAGATATCAATGCATGTCTGCCAAAGGGAATTGAATTGGCAAGTGACCATATACAACTTTTTTTTGAATAAAAATTGAGGAAAATAACTACTTTTTTATGTAGTTTTTCTCAAGGATAGGTTACTCCGTGTAATTATCTTGGGGGCTCAATGGCCCAACAAAAAAATCATAAACCTGAGTATCTTTCCTTTACCCGAAGGGAGCGTATTGGTATCATTACTGTTGTAATGATCATGATGGTTTATCCAACGATTCCGATCCTGTTCGCCATATTCTACAAGCCCGAACCGGTTGACCATACAGCATTTGAAAAAGAGATAGCCGGACTTAATGTACAAGAACCGGATAGCAGTTCGTCATACGCAAAAAGAAACTATGACGGCTATCTTCACTACCAGCCTTCAGAAAAAAATTATTACGATAAGCCAATCAAGGGAGAACTGTTTTATTTTGATCCAAACACTTTATCTGCTGATGGCTGGGTAAAATTGGGAGTAAGAGAAAAAACTGCCAATACCATTCAAAATTATATTTTAAAAGGGGGCAGGTTTTATAAGCCTGAAGATATCAGTAAAATATGGGGCCTGCATGAAGATGAAGTGAAAAGGCTTTTACCATATGTAAGGATAGAATCAAAACCCACAAAGGACTACAATAAATATCCCGACCGGGAGAAAGCTAAAACTTACGAAAAACCCACATACACTATTACACCCTGTGATGTTAACTACAGCGATACGGCTGCCTTTATTGCCTTGCCGGGCATTGGCAGTAAACTGGCAGCACGTATCGTTGCTTTCAGGGAAAAACTGGGTGGCTTTTATAAAACCGAACAGGTTGCAGAAACTTACGGATTGCCAGATTCTACTTTTCAGAAAATAAAAAGCATGCTGGTAATTGGCAACATCAGTGTGAAAAAACTGAATATTAATACCGCCACGGTTGATGAATTAAAAACGCATCCTTACCTGCGTTACAATATTGCCAATGCAATTGTGCAATACAGGCAGCAGCATGGCAGCTTTTCATCGGTAAGCGATATCAAAAAAATAATGGTGATTACTGAAGAGATTTACAATAAAGCGGCTCCTTATCTTATCATCAAATAAGATAACTTATATGCATCTTTAATCTAAAATAATCTACACTTAATTGAGGATTGTATTTTTTAAGATAAGCATCAATATAACAGTAATTGCAAACCCCAATAAAACCATAACCCGAAAATACCCTGTCCTAAATCCACTTAATTTCCATCTTTTGCCATATTCATTTTCATAACGTTTATAATTAAACCTGATAAGCATAATAGTAGCAAGAAGGAATATTCCAAGTGCTATAAATATTTGATAAGGCGATAGGTCCATTAATGGTATTTTTTTATTTATGTTTATCCTGGCTGATTTTTTATACCTGATATTAAAGGTAGGAGTAATTTAGCTGCCATAATTCCTTTAATAAAGACTAACATTCGTTAGTATTTAAAATTCTGTAAATTGCGTCCTTAAGATTGCTATTTATGAATTTTATTACAACAGAACTTACAGAGCAAGTTGCACATACTGCCAGGGATTTTGCTCAACAACATATTAAGCCACATTTAATGGAATGGGACGAAAGCCAGGAATTTCCGGTACACATTTTTAAAGAAATGGGTAAACTGGGATTGATGGGTGTATTGGTGCCCGAAGCGTATGGCGGCAGCGGCATGGGTTATTATGAGTACAGTACCATCATACAGGAAATTGCAAAAGTTTGCGGCTCTATCGGCTTATCGCTGGCTGCACACAACTCACTTTGCACCGGCCATATTTTAACTTTTGGTAGTGAGGAACAAAAGAAAAAATATTTACCAAAACTTGCCACTGCCGAGTTTATTGGCGCCTGGGGCTTGACAGAAGCCAATACCGGAAGCGATGCCGGTAATATGAAAACAACAGCAGTAAAAGATGGTGATGACTGGATCATTAACGGAACCAAATCGTGGATTACACATGGTAAGAGTGGCGATGTAGCTGTTATTATTTGCAGAACAGGTGAACCACGTACAAAAGATAATTCAACTGCTTTTATTGTGGAGAGAGGAACCGCTGGTTTTAGTGCCGGTAAAAAAGAAAACAAACTGGGCATGCGTGCCAGCGAAACAGCCGAAATGATATTTGACAATTGCCGCATACCTGATGCAAACCGCATGGGAGAAGTTGGACAAGGGTTTAAACAAAGCATGAAAATATTAGATGGTGGCCGCATATCTATTGCAGCACTGGGTTTGGGCATTGCAAAAGGGGCTTATGAAGCATCGCTGCAATATGCAAAAGAGCGTCACCAGTTCGATCAGCCTATTGCCAGTTTTCAGGGAATTAGTTTTAAACTGGCCGATATGGCTACAGAAATTGAAGCGGCTGACCTGTTGATAAAACAAGCATGCGATTTAAAAATGAGAGGACTACCCATGACCAAAGAATCGGCAATGGCAAAATATTACAGCAGCGAAGTTGCAGTAAGGGTAAGTACCGATGCAGTGCAGATATTTGGCGGCTATGGATATACAAAAGATTTTCCTGTAGAGAAATTTTACAGAGACAGCAAACTATGCACCATTGGTGAAGGAACCAGTGAAATTCAAAAGCTGGTTATCAGCAGGGAAGTGTTGAAATAAATTATAAACTCCGGTATTTTTACCGGAGTTTTTTTATATATCATCTTCATTATTCTTACCTGCACTGCCAAACATATTATCTACAGCACCGCCCAGCATTGGGAATTTTTCTTTTACAAAATCTTTAATAGTTTCCAGCGCTTTGGTAGCCTGTTCATCAGTGATGCCAGCATTTGCTTTTAAGCGATCTATTAATTCCTGCATAGTTTTTTGTTTTTTTGATGTATAAATACGATGTTTTTTATAAAGCTCAATATATTTTCAAAAGTTGAACGGAGCGTCGCCAATAAAGTTAAATCAGGGAACGACTGCTGGTAACCCAAAACCACAAGCTCAAAACCACAAATTACTCTGTATCATACCTGTCCACCCTTTCAATGCCACTCATCGATACCAACCGGTTAACCAGTTCGTCCAGTTCTTCTTTATCGTGTACAAATATTTTTACATTCCCTTCAAAAATACCTTCTTTCGCTTCAATGGTCATAGCCGAGATATTGAATTTTAATTCGCCGCTGATGAGGTTGGTTATTTTATGAATAACACCCACATCATCTAAACCAATAATTTTTAAACCGGTAAGGAAGGATATCTCTTTGTTTTTTGCCCATTTTGTTTTTACTACGCGGTGGCCATAGTTTGCCAGTAACCGGGTAGCATTGGGACAATTGGTTCGGTGAATTTTGAGGCCTTCGCCGGTGGTTACAAAACCAAATACATCATCGCCGGGTATGGGTTTACAGCAATTGGCCAGGGAGTATTGTATCTTATCGCTGCTTTCACCAAAAATGATCAGCTCTGCCTCTTTTTTATCGTAGGTTTTTGCAGTAAAATCTTTGTCTGTTTTTTCTTCAACAACCGGTTTTACGGGTTTGGGCGGTACCAGTTTATCGCCGTGTACAGTAAACTCTTTTAACTCCTTAAGGTCTATTTTTTTTATGGCTATTTCATACCACAGATCAAGGGTTGAATTTAATTTATAAAAAGCAGTAAGTTCTTCCAGGTTATGCTGGCTTGTAGCTGCTCCCATGCCTTCCAGCTTTCGTTGCAGTATATATTTTCCTTCATCGGCAATGGCTCTTTTTTCTTCCTTTAAGGTATCCTTTATTTTAGATTTTGCCTTGCTGGTTACAACAAAATTCAGCCACTCAATATTGGGTTTTTGTTTGGCACTGGTAATGATTTCAATCTGGTCACCGCTGCGTAATTTATGACTGATAGGCACCAGCTTATGATTTACTTTGGCGCCAATACACCTGCTGCCAACGGCGGTGTGAACGCCAAAAGCAAAGTCTAGTGCAGATGCGCCGATGGGCAGCATCTTTACTTCTCCCTTAGGAGTATACACATAAATTTCTTCTGCAAGAAAAGATGTTTTAAAATCCTGTAAAAAATCTATTGAATTATCATCGGGTTTGTTGAGTGCTTCCCTGATCTGGTGAAACCATTTGTCAAAGCGGCTTTCGTCTTCCTTGCCTTCTTTGTATTTCCAGTGTGCGGCTAAACCTTTTTCGGCAATTTCATTCATGCGCTTGGTGCGTATCTGTACTTCTACCCATTTGCCATGCGGGCCCATAACGGTAGTGTGCAGGGCTTCGTAACCATTGCTTTTAGGGTTGCTTAACCAATCTCGTAATCTTTCCGGCGATGGATTGTATTCATCTGTAATAATGCTGTACACTTTCCAGCATTCTTCTTTTTCTTTTTCAAGCGAACTGTTTACAAGTATGCGGATAGCAAACAGATCATACACTTCTTCAAAACTCACTCCCTTTTTTTTCATCTTGTTCCAGATGGAGTGAATACTTTTGGGGCGACCATAAATTTCAAAATCGAAACCGGCTTTTTCCAGTTTATCTTTTAATGGCCTGATGAAGTCGTTTATATATTTTGTGCGCTCCCTTTTGGTATCGCTTAATTTTTGAGCAATGTATTTGTAGGTATCCGGCTCCATGTATTTCATGGCCAGATCTTCCAGTTCAGTTTTAATATTGTATAGGCCCATGCGGTGGGCAAGCGGGGCGTAAACAAATATTGTCTCGCTGGAAATTTTTAACTGCTTCTCCCTTTTCATACTCTCCAGCGTACGCATATTATGGAGCCGGTCGGCAAGCTTTATCAATATCACCCTGGGATCGTCGGTAAGGGTGAGTAAGATCTTTTTGAAATTTTCGGCCTGCTGGGTACTGTTGGTGTCCATTACCGTGCTTATCTTGGTAAGGCCATCAACAATTTTGGTTACTTCGGTGCCAAATTCACGCTGTATATCTTCTAAACTGATGTCGGTATCTTCAACTGTATCGTGTAATAAGGCACAAATGGTACTTCGTATACCCAGGCCAATTTCCTCCACACAAATTTTAGCTACGGCAATGGGATGAAGAATATACGGTTCACCGCTTTTGCGCCGCATGGTTTCATGGGCTTTGGCAGCCATTTCAAAAGCTGTACGCAGCAGTTGTTTATCGCCTGGCTTCAGTTTTTGCTTTAAAACACGCAAAAGCCCGCGGTAATGCCGCAGTATCTCTTTCTTTTCCTCTTCTTCGTTGAGATTGTATTTAGGTATGTCCATGGTAGTTTCCATCGTCAAATACGAATTTACGTAAACAAATCTGTTTTCTGTTTTGCATAAATCCCTTACTTTTGCAGCCCCTTTGCGGATATGGCGAAATTGGCAGACGCACCAGACTTAGGATCTGGCGGAGCAATCCATGTAGGTTCGACCCCTATTATCCGCACTTACGAATACAGAACAAGGAACAAGGAATATCGAATTTTGAAGTTCATCATTCAGCATTCCTTGTTCCTTGTTCAATATTAAAAAGTTAAATAAAAATAAAATGGCAACAGTTACAAGAGAAAATATTGGTCTTTTACATGATAAACTGACTGTGAAAGTGAGCAAAGATGACTATTTACCGGCTTTTGATAAAAAACTGAAAGAATACAGCAAAACAGCTAATATACCCGGTTTTAGAAAAGGAATGGTACCCGCAGGGATGATCAAAAAAATGTACGGCCCTTCTATTTTCAGCGATGAAATTTTAAAATCGGTTGAAAAGGAATTATACACCTGGCTAAATGCTGAAAAGCCTGAAATATTTGGACAGCCTTTGCCATTAAGTACGGATTTGCGTGATATCAATATGAACACCCCGGCTGATTATGAATTTGGTTTCGAAATTGGTTTGAAACCTGATTATACCCTGGCTGATATTGCAAAAGCAAAAGTTACCCTGCATAAAGTAGCAGCAACTGATGCGATGGTTGATGAAGAAATTGGCCGCATGCAGATAAAGGGCGGTAAAATGACCGAGCCCGAAACCGTTGACAATGATGAGAATGTTTTGAATATACTGTTTACTGAGGCTGATAAAGATGGTGTTATGGTTGAAGGTGGTGTAAGCAAAGAAAATTCTGTTATACTGAAGTATTTAACTGCTGCTACCCAAAAGAAATTTATGGGTAAAAAAGTTGGTGAATCAGTTACCGTGCAGTTAAGCAAAGCTTTTGATGATGATAAACTGGAAATGTTTTTACAGGATCTTGGTTTTGATAAAGATGATAAAGAAGCGGCAAAAAAGTATTTTAACCTGGAGATTGTAAAAATCGGCTTGGTTGAAAAGCGTGACCTGACCGAAGATTTCTTTAAAGAGATATTTCCTGCAAAAGAAATTAAAACCGAAGCAGAATTAAGAGAAGCACTTAAAGAAGAAATTGAAAATTACTGGCTGGGCCAAAGCCGCAACCAGTTGCAGGATCAATTGTATCATTACCTGCTGGATGAAACCAAGATGGAATTCCCGGTGGAGTTTTTAAAGCGCTGGTTACAAACCGGTGGCGATAAAGAAAAAACGGCTGAGCAGGTTGAAACTGAATTCCCTTCTTTCAGCAACCAGTTAAAGTGGACTTTGATAAGCGATAAACTGATTAAAGAAAACGGACTGGAAGTTGGCAACGAAGAACTGCGTGAATATATGAAAGTGGAGATCATGCGCTATTTTGGCACCATGAACCTGGGTGAAGATACCGGCTGGATTGAAAGCTATATTGACCGCATGATGAAGGATGAAAAGCAGGTTGACAGCAGCTATCGCCGTTTGATCACCGATAAATTGTTTAACTGGATTGAAGGACAGGCAAAGGCAAAAGAGAAAGTTGTTACTGCGGAAGAGTTAACTGCCATGCAACATCATCACGGGCATTGAAAAAATAATACTTATTAAATGATCCCCTGAATTTTCGGGGGATTTTTTATATTTAATTATTAAAATCAATAATAGATTCGTGGGTTATGCATAATTTTTTTAAAATACTTGTATTAGGGATTTCAATTAATTCAATTAACTGCAGAAGCCCCATTAATTGTACTAAAAACTTTATTACTTATAAAGAGCCTATATTTCATAACAATGAAAAAATATCGTTGAGAACCGATGGTATTTATATATCTGAAAACGGAAGAGCATCTTTTTTTCTTTATAACAACGGCAGGGTAAAAATCCACAGCCCTTTTTTTGACACATTGCAACAGGAACTTTGGGCTACTCCTCAAAAAGTCGTAAAAGAAATGCAAAATGACTGGGAATTTAAACAAAAAGAACGATGGGGCGATTATTCTATCAAAGGAAATGAAATAACTATTCAACACTTTAACCGAAACAATGAGGAAGTTTGCAAACGCTCAGTTTTTGAAGAAAAAGGCCGGATACTAAATGATTCCACAATTGAAATATATTCAGAGTATTCTTATTGGTGGAAAGATAAACTGCCTGCTTTATACACTCCTTGTATTTTGAAGTTTTATAAAACTGATATCAAGTCCGATAGTACTATCGCCTGGTTTATAAATAAAAACTGGTATAAGAAGGAATTGGATAATAGTAGAAGGTAAACTGTTTTTTTTACTGCTTTTCACTAAAGCTTTATCTCTTCATCACTATCATCAAAAAAATGAAACTCGGTTAAGTGATAATTGCTGTTGGCTTTTAATTTAATGCGCTGTTTGTATTTGCGGCGCCACTTGCTCAGTTTTGAAAAGAAAATACCCTTGGTCATATAAGCATGTAAAATAGGATGAATCTCCACCGTTAAACCGGTATGCTTTTGCATAATAAGGTAACTCAGGTTCTTTTCTATCTCGTCTTCTAAAATAAGGGTAGATGAAATTTTTCCGGTACCGTTGCAGCTTGGGCAAACTTCGGTGGTGTTGATATTCATTTCCGGCTTCATACGCTGCCGGGTAATTTGCATTAAGCCAAATTTGCTGATGGCCAGTACGGCATGTTTAGCCCTGTCAGGGCGCATATAGCCGTCCATCGCATCGGCCAGTTTCTTTTTGTTCTCCATCAACTTCATATCAATGAAGTCAACCACAATAATACCGCCCAGGTCTCTCAGGCGCATTTGCCTGGCAATTTCTTCAGCCGCTTCCAGGTTGGTTTCCAGGGCATTTTGCTCCTGGTTATTGCTTACACTTTTATAGCCGCTGTTTACATCAATTACATGCAATGCTTCGGTATGTTCTACAATTAGATAGGCGCCGCTTGGCAGGTTAACCGTTTTACCAAAAGCAGCTTTTACCTGCTTGGTAATACCAAAACTGTCAAAAATAGGAGAGCCGTTGTTGTAATAAGAAACGATATCCGCTTTATCGGGTGCAATACGCTGTATATAGGTTTTTGCATCGCCAAAAATGTTCTTATCATTAACAACGATCTTATTAAAATCTTCGTTCAGCAGATCCCTGAGTATACTTGTTGTTTTGCCTTGTTCGCTTAATATTTTTGCAGGAGGTGTTGCTCCTCTTAAGTTTGTCTGAATGGTTTTCCAGGTTGCTATCAGGCTTAACAGGTCTTCATGTAATTCGGCAGTATGTTTGCCTTCTGCAGCTGTTCTTACAATTACACCCAGGTTCTTAGGCTTAATGGCCTCAATAATCTTGTGTAATCTTTTCCTTTCGTCAGAGGAATGTATTTTCCTGGAAATGGCGATGATATCGTTAAACGGTGTTACTACCACAAAGCGGCCCGGTAAAGAAAGTTCGCAGCTAAGCCTTGGCCCTTTGGCAGCAATGGGTTCTTTTAATATCTGAACCAGTACATTGGGTTTGCCATTCATCACCTCGGCAATTTTGCCTGTCTTTACAATCTCAGGCTCAACTTTAAATTTTGAAAAATCGAATCCGCCTTCAGATTTATCATTAATAGATTCTGTAGTGAATTTAAGAATAGAACGAACGTAAGGGCTTAGGTCGGTATAGTGAAGGAAAGCATCTTTTTCAAAGCCTACGTCGATGAAGGCTGCATTAAGTCCGGGAATAAGTTTTTTAACTTTCCCAAGGTACAGATCGCCCACGCCAAAGCTTGCATCAGCTTTTTCGCTATGCAGCTCTACCAGTTTTTTGTCCTCTAACAGGGCAATTTCAACCCCCTGAGGAGCAGAATTAATAATAAGTTCCTTGGTCAATCTTAATTTTTTGGCAAGACCAGTATATCGTTAAAAACAAAAGATACATGCATACAGTAACAACTAACATAGGTTGAGGTATATGCATGTAAATCACACCCGGATGAGGCTTCCGGGCACCGCTAAGAAAAATTACTTCTTCTTATGACGGTTCTTTCTTAAACGTTTTTTACGCTTGTGTGTTGCAATTTTATGACGTTTTCTCTTTTTACCACAAGGCATAACTAGTCTTTTTTGTGTTTAAAATAATTTTTTTAAAATATGTAAATCGAATTTTACTTCGATGTTTTACTGTAATCCTTTGATCCTTTCATCTACTTCCTGGCTGTAATGCGAATCGTTCACCAGCCTTTTACTTATCGTGTACCACTTGATCGCTTCTGCTTTATCACCTTTAGCTGCATATGCATCAGCTAAAAATGCAATAGCTTCAATATTATCAGGCTGAGCTTTAATTACCTTTTGTAAACGCTCTATCGCTTTATCATATTGCCCCGAAACATAACCACCTACTCCCAGCATCATCTGCGCTTTCATGTTGTTTGAGTCTTTACGAACAACACTTAACAGCTGCTGAATACCTTTCATTGTTTGTTCCGGTCCGCCTGTACGACCTTTTCCAAATATGTAGCAACTTCCCAAACCAACTTTCAAATCGTCATTATCGGGGTTCAGTTCCAATGCTTTTTCAAATAAGGCCACTGCTGTTGCTGTTTTCCAGTTTAATTTTGCCTCATCCTGTTCTGCTCTGAGGTTGTTTAAAATTAATTGGGCAGCAAAGGTGAGGTTTTTTTCCGACTTATCCAACTTAGCAGCCTCCGATAAATAATAAGCATAGGGCTCAAAGGATTTTGCACTGTCTTTCCAGAAATTGGCAAGCTGCGTATTTGCTGTAATTAATTGACTGCTAACATCTCCACGTGTTACACTATTTTCTAATTTACTGAGATTAATTAGTTGAGAAGCAGATAAATGTTTTTTTTCTTCCTCAATAAATTGAGCGATATCGAAGCTTTTTATAGCTTTTGCAACCGGGGCCTGTACTTTAGTTTTAGGAGCAACGGTAGATCCGAATATAAAAAGAAGGATTACCAGGGCAAGTCCGGCAATGGCAATGATGAGTTGTTTTTTAGGCATTTAGTAAACCCTGCGCTTCTTTTTTACAGGAAGGCAAAGTTACATCAGTCTTCATTGTCTTCGTCTGTTTCTGTAGTTTCTTTTATGTTTTTCGAAGATTTTATTTCCAGCATAAATTCCTTGGCTGGTTTAAAGGCGGGAATAAAGTGTTCCGGAATTTCTACAGCAATATTTTTTTTGATATTACGGCCTATCTTAGCAGCTCTTTTCTTGGTAATAAAACTGCCAAAACCACGTATGTAAATGTTTTCGCCTGCGGCTAAACTGTTTTTAACTGATTTAAACATGGTTTCCAGCGTTACCAGAACATCCACTTTTGGAATGCCTGTTTTATCGGAAATTTCGTTAATGAGGTCTGCTTTTCTCATAAAGATTTGTTTAAGAATTGTAACTGATAGAAATATACAACAAAAAAATTGAATTTTCCAAAATAAGTTGATGATTATCAGGTACTTTGTAAAAAAACAGTACAATATCTGGAATATATGAGCTTTTATAAGATATTGGTTATTAGAGATATGTGAACTATATAGATGGTTTTAAAATTACTGAATGTATATATTACAGAAAATGGATACTGGTAGAAAATATTTTTCAAAACAGCTTTTGCAGTGGAATAAAATGCAAAATAAAAGAGCCATGCCCTGGAAAGGCGAGAAAGACCCCTATAAAATATGGCTTAGCGAAATTATTCTGCAACAAACCAGGGTTGAACAGGGCTGGGCTTATTATAACCGCTTTGTTTCAACTTTTCCCCATATAAAAAAGCTAGCCGCTGCGTCTGAAGAAAAAGTATTTAAACTCTGGGAAGGTCTTGGATATTACACTCGCTGCAAAAACCTGATTGCCACAGCAAAATTTATTGCAAACGAAAAGCAGGGTAAATTTCCGGATAGTTATGAGGAGATTTTAAGCCTGAAGGGAATTGGGCCATACACGGCTGCAGCTATTGCTTCTTTCGCTTTTAATTTACCACATGCTGTGGTTGATGGCAATGTGTTTAGGGTACTGTCTCGTTTTTTTGGAATTGATACGCCTACAGACAGCACAGCCGGAAAAAAACTATTTACAGAGCTGGCAGAAGCGCTTTTGGATAAAAAACTTCCCGGCATTTACAACCAGGCTATTATGGATTTTGGTGCTGTGATCTGTAAACCTCAAAATCCATTGTGTACAGCTTGTCCGTTAAAAACCAGGTGTACAGCGCTTTTGCAAGCTAAAGTTGATGTGCTTCCTGTTAAAGCAAGCAAGCTGATAAAAAAAGAGCGTTGGTTGTATTATTTAATAGTTGAGTACAATGGAAAAATTTATGTAAGAAAAAGAGGGGCAAAAGAAATCTGGGAAAACCTGTATGAATTTGTTCTGCTGGAAACCGATAAATTATTTTCTTTTGAAGAGATAAAAAACTCAAAATTTTTCAAAAATATTACGGGTAAAAACAAAGCAACCATACTGCATGTTTCAAAAATATACAAACAACAGCTTACTCACCAGACCATACATGGCAATTTTATTCAGCTTAAAGTAAATAACGTACCTCCTTTAAAGGATTATAAAGCAGTAACTTATAAGCAGCTGAACAAACTTCCCTTTCCCAAATTTATAACCGGTTACCTGGCCGAAAATGAGCTAAAGGCATTTGAAAGATAATGCCATCTTTTTCAATGGATATTGAAATTAGATGGCATTATGCCGATGGTATAATCTGAGCCATTTTTTCTGGTACCAATCGGCATAAAAATGTATCTTTAAATTTGTTGTACCGGTAAACATAGTTTTAATTCAACAGCAACGACTTAAATTAAATTTTATGAGAGGCGTAAACAGGGTAATGTTAATTGGTAACCTGGGAAAAGACCCGGATATGCAGTTTCTGGAAGGCAATATCGCAGTAGCAAAATTTTCGCTGGCTACAACAGAAACCTATAAAGACAGAAGTGGCAAGCTGATCTCTCAAACCGAATGGCATACCGTTGTGCTGTGGCGTGGTTTGGCCGAGCTTGCCCAAAAATATTTACACAAGGGTAGTTTGGTTTACATAGAAGGCCGCTTAAAAACACGTAGCTGGGAAGATAAAGAAGGCAATAAAAAATTTGCAACAGAAGTGGTTGGCGATAACCTCATCATGCTTGATAAAAGAACAGATGGCAGCCAGTTGCCGCATGGGCTAGAAGGGCTGGATGGGCCAGATGATCATCCGGATATTCCGACGGCTGAAGATGGTTCGGAGCGTTTACCTTTTTAACCGGTTTTGTAATTTGTATTTATAAATAAACCTATTCTATTTTTAA
>JAOAUI010000360.1 GCA_030157685.1 Ferruginibacter sp.
GAACTGGGTGCATTGAAAGAACTGTTGCAGCAAAGCCTGTCTGTTTTAAAGCCGGGAGGAAGGGTTGCAATCATCACCTTTCATTCGCTGGAAGACAGGATCGTAAAGAATTTTTTCAGAGATGGCACATTTGAGGATACAGCTATTGATGATGTGTATGGCCATCGTTTTGAAAATCCACTGAAAGTGATCACCAAAAAACCAATTACCGCAACAGAAAAAGAATTGAAAGAAAATACAAGATCACGCAGTGCAAAATTGCGGGTGGCAGAAATGAAGTAAAAGTTAAAAGATAAGCACACAAAATTTTTATGACAGCAGAAAATGAAATAAAAGAAGAGCAGGCAGCCGGTCAGAAGTTTGACTGGAAGAAACTCATCAGCCATAAATGGGTTGTAAGGAATATTCCTTTCTTTTTGTTTTTAACCGCACTGGCCGTACTATATATATACAACGGGCACTATACTGATAAACTGGTTTTAAAAATAAATACAACTGAAAAAAAAATAAAGGAACTCGAATACGAATACAAAACGATTAAGAGCGATGTAATATTCCGGAGCAAAGCAAGTGAATTAATAAAAGTAGTAGAGCCACTTGGATTAAAAGAATTGACAGAACCACCGGTTTTACTGGGAGAAAAATAAAACTTTAAAAAAGTTACAAAGAAATTGGACGTAAAAAAAGACATACTATGGAGGGTTTATCTCAGTTTCCTGGGAATAGTCATTCTTGGCCTGGTTGTCATTGGTAAGGCTTTTTATATACAACAGGTACAGGGCGATTTCTGGACAAAGATGGATAACAACCTGCACTTAAAATATTTACCGGTAGAAGCTGAGAGAGGAACTATTTACAGCGAAGACGGGAATATGCTGAGTACTTCAGTACCGGTTTTTGATGTGTATGTGGATTTTGCTGCCGAAGGCTTGAGGGCAAAAGATGGAGAAAAATTCAAGAATAATATTGATACACTGAGTATTTGCCTTTCAAATTTATTTAACGATAAAACAGCCCAGGATTACCAGAAAGAAATGAAACTGGCTTACAAAAATAAAGACAGGTATTATCTGCTTAAAAAGAAAATATCATTTGTACAGTATAAAGAGCTGCGTGAGTTTCCACTGGTAAAACTGGGTAAAAATAAAAGTGGCTTCATCGTTATTGCAAAAGATAAAAGAATCAATCCCTACGTTTTACTGGCAAACCGCACTATCGGTTTATCAAGAGACAATGCAGCCAATGTAGGGCTGGAACAACGATACGACAGTTTGCTAAAAGGTAAGACCGGCCAGCAACTGGTGAGGTATATGGCTGGTGCTTACATGCCTGTTGATGGGATGGAAGTAGATCCCGAAAATGGAAAAGACGTTATCTCAACTTTAGATACATATATACAGGATGTTACCGAATCTGCTTTGATGCGGATGATGGTGGGCAATAATTCATTGCATGGCACTGCCATTGTAATGGAAACTGCAACCGGTAAAATAAAAGCGATTGCCAATCTTGGGAAACAACCTGATGGTACTTATACCGAAGACCTGAATTATGGTATTGGTAAAGCAACTGAGCCCGGTTCCATATTTAAGCTGGCAACACTAATGAGTCTGATGGAAGATAAATATGTGACCATGAATTCGGTTGTTGATTGCGAAGGCGGTAAGAAAAACTTTTACGGATTAACCATTAAAGATTCGCATTTAGGCACAGGAGAGATAACTGTTAAAGATGCATTTGAAAGAAGCAGTAATGTAGCATTCGCCAAACTGGCCGATCAGTATTATCACAGCCAGCCTTCAAAATTCATTGATCATTTACACAAATTCCGATTGGATACGCTCACCGGAATTGATCTCACAGCTGCATCTGGTAAGCCCACCATAAAAAAGCCAACCAACCGCAGCTGGGCCAATACCACTATTCCATACATGGCACATGGTTACGAAGAATTGGTTACCCCGCTGCACATGCTTATGCTTTACAATGCAGTAGCCAACAATGGTAAAATGATGAAGCCTTACCTGGTAAGTGCAATAAAGCAATATGGTGTAGTTGTAAAAACAATGAAGCCCGAAGTGCTGGTTGAAAAAATTTGCAGCGATGAAACCCTTTCCCAGCTTAAGGAATGCCTGTTGGGTGTGGTTGAAGGAGAACATGGCACTGCAAGAAGTATAAAAGATTCGGCATACCAGATCGCAGGCAAAACCGGCACGGCAGTTACTGCCCTTGATAACCGGGGATACAATAAAGGAAATAAAATTTACCAGGCATCTTTCATTGGTTATTTTCCGGCCAGCCAGCCAAAATATACCATGGCAGTTGTTATTCAAAACGGTAAAGAATCAGTAAAGATCTATGGTGCAGATGTATCGGGCACTGTATTCAAACAGATTAGCGATCGTATTTATGGCAGCTACCTTAGTACAAAAAAATATATAACTGAAAATAAACCTGACAGTAACCTGTATAATTATTTTGGAATGAAAAATGAACTGAGTTCAATTTTTACATCCTTAAATCTTTCTTATACCGATTCGGGTACTTCGGGTTACTGGAGATCAGCACAAATAAAAAATAATGCAGGCATACTAAATACACCGTCTGTTTCAAATTCAACATCCGGTTCTGTAACCCCTAACG
>JAOAUI010000361.1 GCA_030157685.1 Ferruginibacter sp.
GATGGGTACAGCGATGTAATTATTGGGGCCTGGCAGTACGATGATGGTGCAAATGCCACAGAAGGCAGGGCTTTTGTGTACCATGGCTCGGCTACTGGCCTCAGTGCCACCCCCAACAGCACACCCGATGATGCAGACCAGGCAGGTGCCGGCCTTGGATTTTCCGTAGCAGGCGCCGGGGATGTAAATGGAGATGGGTACAGCGATGTAATTATTGGGGGGCCGTCGTACGATGATGGATTTACCGGTGAAGGCAGGGCTTTTGTGTACCATGGAGGGGCAGCAGGCCTGAGTGCCACACCCAACAGCACGCCCGATGATGCCGACCAGTTAAATGCCAGCTTTGGATCTTCCGTGGCCGGCGCCGGAGATGTAAATGGCGATGGGTACAGCGATGTAATTATTGGGGCTGATTTTTACGATGACGCACCAAATTTTAATGAAGGCAGATGTTTTGTTTACCACGGATCTGCCACCGGCCTGTCGGCCACGCCCAACAGCACACCCGACGATGGCAACCAGGGAGCTATATTCTTTGGCTGCTCCGTAGCAAGCGCCGGCGATGTAAACGGTGATGGTTACAGCGATATAATTATTGGCGCTTACTCGTATAACGATGGCGCAAATACAGATGAAGGCAGGGCTTTTGTATATTATGGCTCTGCTTCAGGCCTTTCGGCTTCGCCCAACAATACCCCCGACGATGCAAACCAGGCAGATGCATTCTTTGGAATTTCCGTAGCAAGCGCAGGCGATGTAAACGGCGATGGATACAGCGATGTGATTATTGGGGCTTACACGTTTAATGATGGCGCAAATATGGATGAAGGCAGGGCTTTTGTATATCATGGCTCGGCCACCGGCCTCTCGGCAACGCCCAATAATACACCCGATGATGCTGACCAGGCATTTGCCTACTTTGGATATAACGTAGCCAGCGCCGGCGATTTGAATGGCGATGGATACAGCGATGTAATTATTGGAGCCCCATCGTATGATGATGGCGCAAATGCCAATGAGGGTAGGGCCTTTGTGTACCATGGCTCGGCCACGGGCCTTAGCGCCACACCCAATAGCACTCCTGATGATGCAGACCAGGCAGATGCTATATTTGGGCGCCCTGCATGCGCAGGCGATGTGAACGGCGATGGGTACAGCGATGTAATTATTGGGGCTTATTTATTCGATGACGGTGCAAATACCGATGAAGGAAGGGCTTTTTTATATAACGGTAATGAATTAACTGCAAACAAGCGCAACAACCTGCGCCTGTACAACACCAACCTTACCACACCCATCAACAGCAGCAATTTTGTTTTTGGCAATTTCGGTGCAGGGCTTTTTGCAAAATCTTTTTTAGGCAGGGATAGTGGTAAAATAGTTTGGGAAACCAGGTTGAATTATAATCCCTACAACGGTACACCAATTACCAACAGTACATTCTTTACTTCTCAACAGACCTCTTATACAGATTTAGGATTAACCGGTATTGAGTTAAAGAATCTGATTACAAAACTCCTGGGCGGCCGGTATACCAAACTCAGGGCAAGGGTAAAATACAAGCCTCTTAAAGCAATTACCGGCCAGGTTTATGGTCCCTGGCGCAATGTATCAAACATTATTGATGCCAACCACCTGGGTATATTACCTATCGAATTCATTTCCTTCAACGCTGCCTGGCTGCAAAAAGGCAAAACAGTAAGGCTTGATTTTAAAACAGATAAAGAAAGCGGCATATGCTGTTTTGATATTGAAAAAAGCAGCGATGGATTTAATTTTTATTCCATCGGAACATTGCCGGCAAAAAATATAAGTGGCATACAATCTTATTCTTTTATTGATGCAAATGCAACCGGTAAAAAACAATTTTACCGCATAAAAATAAAAGGGATGGCCGGGCAGGTTGATTACAGTAACATACAGCAATTGCAAAATGATAAAGCTACTGAAATACTCGTGTTCCCCAACCCAACAACCGATAAATTGCAATTCCAGTTTAATAAATGGTATGATAAAATGGATGTGCAGATCATCAACAGCGCCGGGCAAATGGTAAAACAATTCAACAGCCTTTCCGTATCCGGACAAACACTTAGTATTACGGTTAAGGAATTACCAACTGGCCGCTACTGGCTTACCTTACAAAATGGTGATGAAAAACAATTGTTGCAGTTTGTAAAGCAATAATAAATATAAAATCTGCGGCAAGCACATAAATAAATATCATTAGCTCTGGTTTAATATCAACCCGGCAAAAGGGCGTTTTATCCCGTCCACTCATTTTAACAATTCACGGTTAAGGCTTCGCTGTGTTGCCTGTTTTTTCTGCTTTATCTTCATATATTTGATGCTCACTTTTAAACATTCCGGTGCTTTATTTATAACAATATGTACAAATTTTTTACCCTTGCCGCAGCCATTGCAGTAATGCCTCTTTCGCAAAATATTATTACATCAGATGTTAAGGAAGATAACACTGTTAATTCCAGGGCTGTTTTTTTTCAGTATAAAAATACCATTACAACAAACCCCTTCGAGCCAGATAAAAAAGTTACAGAACCCTGGAGCCAGAACTGGATGGCAACTGCACAGGAAAATATCCGCCAAAGTGAATACCATTTTACCTGGGAAGAAAAACTAAAAGCCTACTGCACACCTAACCGTAAAAACAACCTTCGTTTTTTTTATAGTGAAAAAGGATTCAGTGTTGAGCCCCGTACAATTAAAATACCCATTGGCATAGCTGACCCAATGGACCGGCCTGATGAAATAAAATATCGTTATCTGCCCAACTGGAAAGTAAATTTCAACCTTGATAATAAACAGGTGGGTAATGGAAAATGGCAGACAGCAAATAATAAAGCACTATTCCTGACAGAAAAAATTACCGTTGAGTACATCAATAACGACGAGGGAATGCGGCAGAATTTTATTGTACATCAGCCTTTATCAAAAAGCAATGAACTGAAAATAAATTTCAGCATTAATACAAAACTAAGAAGTAAATTAATAGGTAACAGCCTGCAATTCTTCCATAAAAAAACAAATGTTTTAAATTATCGGGACCTAAAAGTGTGGGATGCCAACAACAAATTATTATCAGCTTCATTCCACAAAAAAAGAAATGGCCATTATTATATACAGGTAGATGCAAAAGATGCCGTTTACCCCATTACTGTTGACCCCATAAGCACCGGCACTGCCGGCACACCCGATTGGATCGGCGATGATGCAGACCAGACAGGAGCAATTTTTGGTAGTAGTGTAGCCAGTGCGGGAGATGTAAATGGCGATGGGTACAGTGATGTAATTATTGGTGCACCCCGTTTTGATGAAGGCGCAAGTTTTGATGAAGGCAAGGCTTTTGTTTATCATGGCAGTGCGGCAGGCCTAAGCTTAACGCCTGACAACACACCCGATGATGTTAACCAAACCGATGCATTTTTTGGAGTAAGTGTGGCAACCGCCGGCGATGTTAACGGAGATGGTTATAGCGATGTGATTATTGGTGCCTATTTGTACGATGATGGCCAAACAAATGAAGGGGTGGCTTTTGTTTACCACGGAAGTGCTGCCGGGTTGTTGGCAACACCTGCCAGTATGCCCAATGATTGCAACCAGGCTGGTGCCAGATTTGGTGGAAGTGTAGCAAGCGCCGGCGATGTTAATGGCGATGGATACAGCGATGTAATTATTGGTGCCAGTGAGTACACAGAAGGTGGCAATACAAACGAAGGAAGGGCTTTTGTGTACTATGGCAGCGCTGGGGGTATAAGTGCCACGCCAGACAGTACACCAGATGATTGCAACCAGATTGTTGCCTTTTTTGGCAATAGCGTGGCCAGTGCCGGCGACGTTAATGGCGATGGATACAGTGATGTTGTTATTGGAGCATTCTCCTGGGATGAGATACCATCCTATACAAACGATGGAAAGTGTTTTGTATATCATGGCAGTGCTGCTGGTTTATCGGCTTCGCCCAATTACACACTCGACGGTCCTAACGAAAACAATGCGAACCTCGGCATTAGTGTTGCCTGCGCAGGCGATGTTAATGGCGATGGATACAGTGATATTATTGCCGGCGCCACGGGCCTTGATGATGGTGCAAATTTTGATGAAGGCAAAGCCTTTATATATTTTGGAAGCGCCGGAGGTGCATCCACTACCCCAAGCATAACCTTAGATGATGCAGATCAGCTTGGAGCGGCTTTTGGTTGTAGTGTTGCATCGGCAGGCGATGTAAATGGCGATGGATACAGCGATGTAATAGTTGGTGCCAATCTATACGACGATACAAATACCAATGAAGGTGTTGCTTATATTTATTATGGTAATGCCGCCGGGGTAATGGCAAGCCCGGTTTGTATGCTGGATGATGCCAACCAGGATGATGCCGGGTTTGGCTCTGAAGTTGCATCGGCAGGTGATGTAAATGGCGATGGGTACAGCGATGTAATTATTGGTGCTTATTTTTATGCCGATGCGCCTTTTAACCAGGAAGGCAGGGCTTTTGTGTATCATGGCTCGGCTGCGGGTTTATCTGCAACACCCAACAATACACCCGACGATGCTGACCAGGATTTTGCACACTTTGGAATTAGTATAAGCAGTGCCGGCGATGTAAATGGCGATGGATTCAGTGATGTGATCATTGGAGCCTGGTCCTTTGATGATGGCTTTGTTGATGAAGGGAAGGCTTTTGTGTATCATGGATCGGCTGCTGGTTTATCGGCTACGCCCAACAGCACCCCGGATGATGCCGACCAGGCCAGTGCCCGGTTTGGTGTATCAGTAGCCGGGGCCGGCGATGTAAATGGCGATGGATACGGCGATGTGATCATTGGGGCTTACCAATATGATGATGGCTTTGTGGATGAAGGCAAAGCTTTTGTATACCATGGATCTGCGGCTGGCTTATCGGCCTCCCCCGTCAATACACCTGATGATGCCAACCAGCTTGATGCCCGTTTTGGTATTTCAGTAGCCGGGGCCGGCGATGTGAATGGCGATGGATACAGCGATGTAATTATTGGTTGTTACCGGTATAACGATGGCTTTACCGATGAAGGTGTGGCCTATGTATACCATGGCTCAGCAACAGGTTTATCTGCAACACCCAACAGTATGGCTGATGATGCCAACCAGGCTTTTGCTCAATTTGGTGCTTCGGTTGCAGGCGCCGGCGATGTGAATGGTGATGGATATAGTGATGTAATTGTAGGTGCTTATCAGTTCGATAATGGCCAGACAGACGAAGGAGTGGCTTTTGTATACCATGGCTCGGCAACAGGCATTAGTAACACTGTAGCTGCCATGGTAGAAAGCAACCAGGCAACTGCATATTTCGGGTTTTCTGTTGCTTCTGCAGGCGATGTAAATGGAGATGGGTATAGCGATGTAATTATCGGGGCGTATTGGTATGATGAGGGATTTAATTTTGATGAAGGCAGGGCTTTTGTGTATCACGGATCAGCCACAGGTATCAGCCTGGCACCAAACAGTACTCCCGATGATGCAGATTTGAATGGTGCTCAATTTGGCATTTCAGTTGCCGGTGCAGGAGATGTGAATGGCGATGGATACAGCGATGTTATTATTGGGGCTAATTTATTCAATGATGGCGCAAACACAAGTGAAGGCAGGGCTTTTCTTTATTATGGATCAGCTGTGGGCTTGTCGGCAAGCCCAAACAGCACCCCAGATGACGCCAACCAGGCCAATGCATGGTTTGGTTATTCCGTTGCATCTGCCGGTGATATAAATGGAGATGGGTACAGCGATGTGATCATTGGGGCCTGGCAATTCGATGACGGATTTAACACCGAAGGCAAGGTATTTTTATATAATGGCAATGAGTTAACAGCCAACAAGCGCAATAACCTTCGCCTCTACAATGCCGATCTTACTACCCCCATCAACAACAGTAATTTCATTTTTGGAAATTTTGGTGCAGGGTTGTATGCCAGATCTTTTTTAGGCCGTGATAAAGGAAAACTGGTTTGGGAAACCAGGTTAAATTACAATGCTTACAGCGGTACACCCATTACCAACAGCACTTTTTTTACGGCACAGCAGGTAGCATATACCGATATGGGATTAAGCGGTGTTGAGCTAAAAAATCTCATCAATAAAATATGGGGAGGAAAGTACACCAAAATCAGGGCAAGAATAAAATATAATCTTACCACTGCAGTTACCGGCCAGGTATACAGCCCATGGCGCAATGTATCAAACATTATTGATGCCAACCACCTGGGTATATTACCCATCGAATTCATTTCCTTCAACGCCGCCTGGCAGCAAAAAGGCAAAACAGCAAGGCTTGATTTTAAAACAGATAAAGAAAGCGGCATCTGTTGTTTTGATATTGAAAAAAGCAGCGATGGATTTAATTTTTATTCCATTGGAACATTGCCGGCAAAAAATATAAGTGGCATACAATCTTATTCTTTTATTGATGCAAATGCAACCGGTAAAAAACAATTTTACCGCATAAAAATAAAAGGGATGGCCGGGCAGGTTGATTACAGTAACATACAGCAATTGCAAAATGATAAAGCTACTGAAATACTCGTGTTCCCCAACCCAACAACCGATAAATTGCAATTCCAGTTTAATAAATGGTATGATAAAATGGATGTGCAGATCATCAACAGCGCCGGGCAAATGGTAAAACAATTCAACAGCCTTTCCGTATCCGGACAAACACTTAGTATTACGGTTAAGGAATTACCAACTGGCCGCTACTGGCTTACCTTACAAAATGGTGATGAAAAACAATTGTTGCAGTTTGTAAAGCAATAATAAATATAAAATCTGCGGCAAGCACATAAATAAATATCATTAGCTCTGGTTTAATATCAACCCGGCAAAAGGGCGTTTTATCCCGTCCACTCATTTTAACAATTCACGGTTAAGGCTTCGCTGTGTTGCCTGTTTTTTCTGCTTTATCTTCATATATTTGATGCTCACTTTTAAACATTCCGGTGCTTTATTTATAACAATATGTACAAATTTTTTACCCTTGCCGCAGCCATTGCAGTAATGCCTCTTTCGCAAAATATTATTACATCAGATGTTAAGGAAGATAACACTGTTAATTCCAGGGCTGTTTTTTTTCAGTATAAAAATACCATTACAACAAACCCCTTCGAGCCAGATAAAAAAGTTACAGAACCCTGGAGCCAGAACTGGATGGCAACTGCACAGGAAAATATCCGCCAAAGTGAATACCATTTTACCTGGGAAGAAAAACTAAAAGCCTACTGCACACCTAACCGTAAAAACAACCTTCGTTTTTTTTATAGTGAAAAAGGATTCAGTGTTGAGCCCCGTACAATTAAAATACCCATTGGCATAGCTGACCCAATGGACCGGCCTGATGAAATAAAATATCGTTATCTGCCCAACTGGAAAGTAAATTTCAACCTTGATAATAAACAGGTGGGTAATGGAAAATGGCAGACAGCAAATAATAAAGCACTATTCCTGACAGAAAAAATTACCGTTGAGTACATCAATAACGACGAGGGAATGCGGCAGAATTTTATTGTACATCAGCCTTTATCAAAAAGCAATGAACTGAAAATAAATTTCAGCATTAATACAAAACTAAGAAGTAAATTAATAGGTAACAGCCTGCAATTCTTCCATAAAAAAACAAATGTTTTAAATTATCGGGACCTAAAAGTGTGGGATGCCAACAACAAATTATTATCAGCTTCATTCCACAAAAAAAGAAATGGCCATTATTATATACAGGTAGATGCAAAAGATGCCGTTTACCCCATTACTGTTGACCCCATAAGCACCGGCACTGCCGGCACACCCGATTGGATCGGCGATGATGCAGACCAGACAGGAGCAATTTTTGGTAGTAGTGTAGCCAGTGCGGGAGATGTAAATGGCGATGGGTACAGTGATGTAATTATTGGTGCACCCCGTTTTGATGAAGGCGCAAGTTTTGATGAAGGCAAGGCTTTTGTTTATCATGGCAGTGCGGCAGGCCTAAGCTTAACGCCTGACAACACACCCGATGATGTTAACCAAACCGATGCATTTTTTGGAGTAAGTGTGGCAACCGCCGGCGATGTTAACGGAGATGGTTATAGCGATGTGATTATTGGTGCCTATTTGTACGATGATGGCCAAACAAATGAAGGGGTGGCTTTTGTTTACCACGGAAGTGCTGCCGGGTTGTTGGCAACACCTGCCAGTATGCCCAATGATTGCAACCAGGCTGGTGCCAGATTTGGTGGAAGTGTAGCAAGCGCCGGCGATGTTAATGGCGATGGATACAGCGATGTAATTATTGGTGCCAGTGAGTACACAGAAGGTGGCAATACAAACGAAGGAAGGGCTTTTGTGTACTATGGCAGCGCTGGGGGTATAAGTGCCACGCCAGACAGTACACCAGATGATTGCAACCAGATTGTTGCCTTTTTTGGCAATAGCGTGGCCAGTGCCGGCGACGTTAATGGCGATGGATACAGTGATGTTGTTATTGGAGCATTCTCCTGGGATGAGATACCATCCTATACAAACGATGGAAAGTGTTTTGTATATCATGGCAGTGCTGCTGGTTTATCGGCTTCGCCCAATTACACACTCGACGGTCCTAACGAAAACAATGCGAACCTCGGCATTAGTGTTGCCTGCGCAGGCGATGTTAATGGCGATGGATACAGTGATATTATTGCCGGCGCCACGGGCCTTGATGATGGTGCAAATTTTGATGAAGGCAAAGCCTTTATATATTTTGGAAGCGCCGGAGGTGCATCCACTACCCCAAGCATAACCTTAGATGATGCAGATCAGCTTGGAGCGGCTTTTGGTTGTAGTGTTGCATCGGCAGGCGATGTAAATGGCGATGGATACAGCGATGTAATAGTTGGTGCCAATCTATACGACGATACAAATACCAATGAAGGTGTTGCTTATATTTATTATGGTAATGCCGCCGGGGTAATGGCAAGCCCGGTTTGTATGCTGGATGATGCCAACCAGGATGATGCCGGGTTTGGCTCTGAAGTTGCATCGGCAGGTGATGTAAATGGCGATGGGTACAGCGATGTAATTATTGGTGCTTATTTTTATGCCGATGCGCCTTTTAACCAGGAAGGCAGGGCTTTTGTGTATCATGGCTCGGCTGCGGGTTTATCTGCAACACCCAACAATACACCCGACGATGCTGACCAGGATTTTGCACACTTTGGAATTAGTATAAGCAGTGCCGGCGATGTAAATGGCGATGGATTCAGTGATGTGATCATTGGAGCCTGGTCCTTTGATGATGGCTTTGTTGATGAAGGGAAGGCTTTTGTGTATCATGGATCGGCTGCTGGTTTATCGGCTACGCCCAACAGCACCCCGGATGATGCCGACCAGGCCAGTGCCCGGTTTGGTGTATCAGTAGCCGGGGCCGGCGATGTAAATGGCGATGGATACGGCGATGTGATCATTGGGGCTTACCAATATGATGATGGCTTTGTGGATGAAGGCAAAGCTTTTGTATACCATGGATCTGCGGCTGGCTTATCGGCCTCCCCCGTCAATACACCTGATGATGCCAACCAGCTTGATGCCCGTTTTGGTATTTCAGTAGCCGGGGCCGGCGATGTGAATGGCGATGGATACAGCGATGTAATTATTGGTTGTTACCGGTATAACGATGGCTTTACCGATGAAGGTGTGGCCTATGTATACCATGGCTCAGCAACAGGTTTATCTGCAACACCCAACAGTATGGCTGATGATGCCAACCAGGCTTTTGCTCAATTTGGTGCTTCGGTTGCAGGCGCCGGCGATGTGAATGGTGATGGATATAGTGATGTAATTGTAGGTGCTTATCAGTTCGATAATGGCCAGACAGACGAAGGAGTGGCTTTTGTATACCATGGCTCGGCAACAGGCATTAGTAACACTGTAGCTGCCATGGTAGAAAGCAACCAGGCAACTGCATATTTCGGGTTTTCTGTTGCTTCTGCAGGCGATGTAAATGGAGATGGGTATAGCGATGTAATTATCGGGGCGTATTGGTATGATGAGGGATTTAATTTTGATGAAGGCAGGGCTTTTGTGTATCACGGATCAGCCACAGGTATCAGCCTGGCACCAAACAGTACTCCCGATGATGCAGATTTGAATGGTGCTCAATTTGGCATTTCAGTTGCCGGTGCAGGAGATGTGAATGGCGATGGATACAGCGATGTTATTATTGGGGCTAATTTATTCAATGATGGCGCAAACACAAGTGAAGGCAGGGCTTTTCTTTATTATGGATCAGCTGTGGGCTTGTCGGCAAGCCCAAACAGCACCCCAGATGACGCCAACCAGGCCAATGCATGGTTTGGTTATTCCGTTGCATCTGCCGGTGATATAAATGGAGATGGGTACAGCGATGTGATCATTGGGGCCTGGCAATTCGATGACGGATTTAACACCGAAGGCAAGGTATTTTTATATAATGGCAATGAGTTAACAGCCAACAAGCGCAATAACCTTCGCCTCTACAATGCCGATCTTACTACCCCCATCAACAACAGTAATTTCATTTTTGGAAATTTTGGTGCAGGGTTGTATGCCAGATCTTTTTTAGGCCGTGATAAAGGAAAACTGGTTTGGGAAACCAGGTTAAATTACAATGCTTACAGCGGTACACCCATTACCAACAGCACTTTTTTTACGGCACAGCAGGTAGCATATACCGATATGGGATTAAGCGGTGTTGAGCTAAAAAATCTCATCAATAAAATATGGGGAGGAAAGTACACCAAAATCAGGGCAAGAATAAAATATAATCTTACCACTGCAGTTACCGGCCAGGTATACAGCCCATGGCGCAATGTATCAAACATTATTGATGCCAACCACCTGGGTATATTACCCATCGAATTCATTTCCTTCAACGCCGCCTGGCAGCAAAAAGGCAAAACAGCAAGGCTTGATTTTAAAACAGATAAAGAAAGCGGCATCTGTTGTTTTGATGTGGAGAAAAGCAGCGATGGTTTTAATTATTATTCCATCGGAACATTGCCGGCAAAAAATATAAGTGGCATACAATCTTATTCATTTATTGATGCAAATGCCACCGGTAAAAAACAGTTTTACCGAATCAAAATAAAAGGCATTGCCGGGCAAATTGATTACAGTAATATTCAGCAGTTACAGAATGATAAAGCAACGGAAATTCTTATGTTCCCAAACCCAACAACCGATGTGCTGCAATTGCAACTGAACAAAGTCTACGATAAAATGAATGTGCAGATCATCAACAGCGCCGGTCAATTGGTAAAGCATTTAACTGTTCCTGCATCCAATCAAACCATAACTATACCGGTGAAAAATTTAGCCGCTGGTAAATACTGGCTGCATTTGCAAAGTGATAGTGAAAAACAGGTATTGCAGTTTGTTAAAGAGTAAATTATTATAGCAATCCTTTTTGATAAGCCAGGTGCAACGCCTGTGCCCGGCTGTTTACATGCAGTTTGTTGTAAATATTGATGACGTGCTTTTTGGCCGTGTTGGCACTAATATCCAAATGGCTGCCAATTTCTTTATAAGACAAACCCTGCACCAGCAATTGCAGTATTTCCTTCTCCCTGTCTGTAAGGTCAAAAAGTGATTTTGAATCCTGGTCGGGTTGCTTTTGCAATAAAGTAAGCCGGTTGTTTTGTACCAGTTGTAAAATTTTATGGGCAATGCCGGGCGAAATAGGCCCGGCACCGCTTTCGTGCATTTGCCAAAGCATATCAGTTATGTTTTCTGCACTTTCATCTTTTAATAAATAACCAAATGCTCCGGCTTTTATGGCTTTAAATATCTTATCCTCATCATCAAAAATAGACAGCACCACAAATTTTACCGAAGGATAAAAAGATGATCCGGCAGCAATTGCATCCACCCCATCCATATTGGGCATTTCTAAATCCATCAGTGTTACATCGGGCAGTTTATCAGCCGGTAATACTTTCATTTTTTCCAAAAAATCCTTTCCGTCTTCGGCAATCAGCGTAATTTCAAAATGCCCGTGGCGCAGTATTTTATCTTTTATGATATTGCGGTTACTGGCTTTATCATCTACTATGGCAATTTTAATCGGCATCTTTTTTTTAATTGAACAAATATGTAAAAATTATTTCGCCTGCGTAATAATCCAACAGGATACCTTTTCCTAAATCAGCATAGTCACTTTTGTTCCGCTACCCTGCATAGAGCTAACTGTAAATGTAATTCCTGATTCTGTTGCCCGTTGGTTCATGTTCAGCAATCCATTACCTTGTTCAGCCTGCTTCATCATCCCGTAATCAAAGCCTTTGCCATCATCAATCACTGTCAGCTCCCATTTACCTTCATGCAGGCTGCTTGATAAACTGATGTTGTTTGCTGCAGCGTGTTTTATGGCATTGGTTATTGCTTCCTGCACAATTCTAACCACATGCAGCGCTTTGGTATGATACAATATTTTTTCGGCAGATGCTTCTCCCTCTGCCTTAAACTGTATATGCGGGTAATAACGGGCCAGTGCCTGTATAAAATTTTTGATCCGCAGCAGGCATTCTTCTGCGGTGTAATTATCCTTTTTTAAAGCCCATACAGTTTCTCTTAAAGAAGTAATAATGTCTTTGGAAGCAAACTTCAAATCATTCATCAATGCATTTTTCTCTTTGAAATCATTTTCCTTTTGCAATAATTCTGTATTATACAAAACCGCATTGGCATAAGCGCCAATACTGTCGTGCAGGTCGCGGCTAATGCGTTCCCGCTCAATTTGTATCCTGTGTTCGTTCTCAAGCACCGCCAGTTTTTTCTGGTACTTGTTTTTATTGTAGCGATTAAATGAATAAGCCAATATGGCTATCGCCAGCAAAATAATCGCTGTAATAAACCACCAGGTTTTCCAGAAAGGTGGATTGATAATAATAACTATGGTTTTTAAGGGTTGGGCATCTTTATCAAAGAACCGGGAAGCGTATATTTCCAAGGTATATGTACCCGGCGGTAAAAGATACCGCACAGTTTGCAGGCCGTCATTTTGTATCCATTGATTATCTATACCCTTCATCCTGTACTGGTAAATGTATTGGCCGGGATTATTGCCCGACATCGCTACAAAATCAAATGAAAGAGAGTTCTTATCGTAAGGCAGGTTTATTGTATTGATATTCCAAACAGCCGTATCGGTAAATGCCTCTTCATTATTAACCCTTATCCTGGTTACCAGCAGGTTTATCTTTTCTTCAAAACTACTGATGGCCGATGGATAAAAACTGCTGATACCATTAACGCCGCCAAAAAACATTTCGCCATTTTCGGCTTTGGCTACTATGTTTGTGTTGAACTCGTTTTCCTGCAGGCCATCTTCTTTTTTCAATTGCAGGATGCTGTTATTGGAATTTATTTTAAAAATACCTTTATTACTGCTACACCATAGTGAGCCTTTTTCATCAATAGCCATGGCATAAATACACTCATCGGGCAGGCCATTTGCTTTTGTAAAATGTGCCAATATCCTGCCTTCAGCATCTATCTTATAAATACCTTTATTGCAACCCATATAAATATTGCCCACCGCATCTTTTACAAAACATCTTACATAACCTGTATTTTTGAATGGTATCCTTTTTTGTTCTCTGAATGTTACTGCATCCAAAAAAATAAGTTCGTCGTTGGCATGGCTGATGATGGTTCCATTATAATACAACCCGCCCATTGTGTAAGAAGTGGTGAATTCATACTCGGTGCATGTATTATCAGAAAAATTTGTCCTGTACAATCTTCCCTGCGATTGGGTAATGGCCATTTTTTCATCCTCATAAAGCGGGTTTCCAAAATAATCAATGTTGATCTTTGGGCCCTCCGGGGATGAGGCAGGAAACTGTTTAACACCGGAAAGATCAGCAGATAATATCCATACCTTGTCATCACTATTGCAAAAAAGCAGGTAGTTACCCTTATTGTCTTTTACAATGCAGTTGAAAGACTTTGGCAGGCTGTCGCCGGGTATTGTTCTGATATGTTTAACCAGGCGTTGCAAGGTATCGAACACCAGCAATCCATTGCCTGAAGTACCCGCCAGTATCCTGTTGTTTTTTTTATCCGGAAGAATACTGAGTATGTTATTATTATCATCTTTTTTTAAAGTGCCGTAATACCTCACCGGATAATTATTCCTGATTATTTTTTTGATCCCTGTTGTAACGGTGGCCAGGCAAAGATTGCCGAAATTATCTTCTACCAATCTTGCAATAGTACCCTTGCCGCCAACCGGTTCGTTTTGAAGGTTCACCAGTTCGGCTCCCAGTGCAAATTTTACTGTATCAAATTCGTACAGATGGTCGTTAAAGCTGATAAGGGTTTTCTTCTGCCAGGGTAAAATGTTACAACGGCCAAAGCTCAGATCATCCTTGCCCTTTATGATTATTGTTCTGCTGGCCTTTGTGTTAAAATCATAAAGCTTCAGGGCATTATTCGTGATATAGTCATAATATAGTACTTCGTGGGCCGATTTCATCCGTAAAAAAAATGGTGAGAGCAATTTAATGGGTACAGATTGAGCTGTTAATTGATTCTTCTTTAGGTCCCAGCAATAGAGCGTATCCTTTATTGCAATGGCAATCTTATGGTCAATGATATTGCTGCTTAAAGACGGATGGAAATCGGATCTGGATGCATAATCGGGCAGCCCGGTTTTTGTATTGCTGCTTACCGTAAACCCCCGCAGGTTGATGCCGGTAATATTGCCTTCTGCCGTGTATAAATAAACAACCTGCTCATCCTCTCCAATAAATTGTGCCGCTTTCTTTACACCTGCAAATGAATACACCAGAATAAACCGGTTGCTGTTTATCTCGTATTTACTGATGCCCTGCGAATGGCTGATGAGCAGGTCGCCATTACTGCAACGGAAGAGTTTTACAAATTTGTCATCGGGCAGTCCGGGTTGAATGGGCACCAGGTTAAACTCCCTTCCATCAAATTTTTGAATGCCGTTTGGAAAACTTATCCAGCAAAAATTGTTTCTGTCATAAGCAATATCTCCTATAGTGCTTTGTAACAGCCCTTCATTTACACTGTAGCTGAAAGTGTTGAAACGCTCAATACTTTGCGCCCCTGCAGTAATCCCAGCAAGAAGCAAATAAGCAGAAGCAAATATGATTGTACAGTATTTCAACTAGTAAGCAGCAGGTTTTGTATACATCAAATTACGTATTCCTTACCAAACATGGCACTAATCCAAATGGATTATTGGTCAGCTGCTCCCAATAGTATTTATTTAGTGGTTAAATCTCATCCTGTGTAAAGCCCTGTGTTCATTTTTTCACAAAAACAGGTGTGAATGTTTAAACTATTTACCCTTGCGGCGGCTGTAGCTGTTTTGCCGGTTTCTCAACAGGTACAAACTCATTTTGTATTAGAACAACCTGCAGAAAAGCAGTTGTATATTTTTCCCTATAAAAACACCATTACCACCAACCCCTTTGAGCCACAAAAAGAACCATCAGAACCCTGGAGCCAAAGCTGGATGGCAACCGCACAGGAAAACATCCGCAAAAGCGAATACCATTTTACATGGGAAGAAAAACTAAAAGCTTACTGCACACCCAACCGAAAAAACAACCTGCGTTTTTTTTATTATGATAAAGGATTTGCCGTGGAGCCGGGCAGGACTAAGATACCGGTTGATAAGGTTGATAAGTTGACAAGGCCGGAGGATATTAAGTACAGAAACCTCCCTAACTGGAAAGTAAATTTCAGCCTGGATAAAAAGCAGGTACCCAATGGTAAATGGCAAATCGTAAACAACAAGGCTGAATACATAACCGAAAAAATAACCGTACAATACATTAACAATGATGAGGGCATGCGGCAGAATTTTATTGTGCAGTCGCCTTTATCAAATGATGATGAACTTAAAATAAATTTCAGCATAAAAACAAAACTAAAAACTTATTTACACGGCAATCAGTTGCAGTTTTTTCATAAAAAAACAAATGTGCTTAATTATGAGCAGTTGAAGGTTTGGGATGCGGAAGGAAAACCTTTGGAAGCATCAATTAAAAGAAGTAAAAGAAATAAATTTTACATACACGTAAATACAAGAGATGCTGTTTACCCTATTACTATTGATCCTTTAAGCACAACACCGAATAGTACGCTTGACGATGCTAACCAGGCAGGTGCAAATTTTGGGCAGTCAGTTTCATCTGCCGGTGATGTAAATGGCGATGGATATAGCGATGTGATTATTGGAGCACCAGGTTATGATGATGGGGCAAACAGTGGTGAAGGCCGTGCCTTTGTTTATCATGGAAGTGCTACTGGTTTAAGTGCCAGCCCCAACAGTACGCCTGATGATGCTAACCAGGCAAATGTGGCTTTTGGAAGCGGCGTATCTACGGCAGGCGATGTTAATGGCGACGGATATAGTGATGTAATTATTGGAGCGCCTTTTTATGATGATGGGGCAATTTTAGAGGAGGGTGTTGCTTTTGTATATCATGGAAGTGCAGCCGGGCTATCAGCATCGCCCAACAGTAAGCTTGATGATGCAAATGAGATGGCTGCTGATTTTGGCTATTGTGTAGCCAGTGCCGGAGATGTAAATGGTGATGGTTATAGCGATGTGATTGTGGGCAGGTCTTTTACAGCTTTTTCCCCAAGTACCGAAGGTTATGCTTTTGTCTATCACGGCTCGGCTTCGGGCCTTAGTGCCACCCCCAACAGCATTTTAGATGATGCCAATCAAACCGGTGCCTGGCTTGGCCGTAGTGTTGCCAGTGCTGGTGATGTTAATGGTGATGGATATAGCGATGTGATTGTAGGCGCCCCCAGTTATGATGATGGGGCTAATAATGTGGAAGGCCGTGCTTTTGTATATCACGGCTCGGCTTCAGGCCTTAGCGCTACACCCAACAGTGTTCTCGATGATGCAAATCAGGCAGGAGCAGAATTTGGTTACAGTGTTTCAAGTGCTGGTGATGTTAATGGTGATGGATATAGTGATGTAATTATTGGAGCCTGGTTTTATGATGATGGGGCTAATAGCAGTGAAGGCAGGGCTTTTGTTTATTATGGTTCTGCTTCGGGGCTTAGTACGGCACCCAATACCACGTTAGATAATACCAACCAGGCCAATGCAAATTTTGGAATAAGTGTTGCCAGTTGCGGCGATGTAAATGGAGATGGATATGGTGATGTGATTATCGGGTCGCCTCATATAATGTGTGGAGCTGCATTTAATTCAGGTCTTAGCTTTGTTTATTATGGCTCTTCAACAGGGTTAGCTACCATACAAGGTATTTGTGTTGGTTTAGGTTCGGGCTCACTATTTGGTAATTCGGTAGCTAGTGCCGGTGATGTAAATGGTGATGGGTACAGCGATGTGATTATTGGGGCGCAAGGTTATGATGATGGCGCAAACACCGATGAAGGCCGTGCCTATGTTTACCACGGCTCGGCCGCAGGTTTATCCACCACACCAAACAACACGCAGGATGATGCAAACCAGGCTAATGCAAATTTTGGATACTCGGTTGCCACTGCAGGTGATGTAAATGCAGATGGTTACAGCGATGTGATCATTGGCGCAAGCAGTTATGACGATGGTGCAAACGCAGATGAAGGCCGTGCATTTGTTTATCACGGTTCGGCAACCGGTTTATCTGCAACTCCGAATAATACGCAGGATGATGCAAACCAGGCCGGCGCAGGTTTTGGTATTTCGGTTAGTGCAGCGGGTGATGTAAACGGAGATGGGTATAGCGATGTGATTATTGGTGCAAGTGGTTATGATAATGGTGCAAACTCAAATGAAGGCCGGGCTTTCATTTATCATGGCTCTGCTTCGGGTCTGGGTGCAAGCCCTGTAAGTACTCCTGATGATGCTAACCAGGCAAACAGTAATTTTGGTGTTTCGGTAGCAGATGCAGGCGATTTGAATGGCGATGGGTACGGCGATGTGATCGTTGGTGCCAGCGGTTATGATGATGGTGCAAATACTGATGAAGGCCGGGCCTTTGTTTATCACGGTTCGGCTTCGGGCATATCGGCTACACCAAATAGCACACCTGATGATGCCAACCAGGCTTCGGCTTCATTCGGCTTCTCTGTTGCCGGTGCAAGAGATGTGAATGGAGATGGATATTGTGATGTGGTCATCGGTGCATACCAGTATGATGATGGAGCGAATGCCAATGAGGGCCGGGCTTTTGTTTATCACGGTTCGGCCACGGGCATTTCGGCAGCACCCAATACCACTCCGGATGATGCCAACCAGGCGGGTGCCTGCTTTGGTGTTGCTGTTTCTTCGGCGGGAGATGTAAATGGCGATGGATACAGTGATGTGATCATTGGTGTGTACCTGTACGATGATGGGGCAAATACCGATGAGGGCAGGGCATATATTTATCATGGCTCGGCAACTGGTTTATCGGCCACGCCCAATAATACACAGGATGATGCCAACCAGGCCGGGGCAAATTTTGGTATCTCTGTTTCCACCGCAGGTGATGTAAATGGCGATGGATACAGCGATGTAATCATCGGTGCTTCTCAATACGATGACGGTGCCAACACCAATGAAGGCAGGGCATATATTTATTATGGCTCTTCAACCGGTTTGGCGGCTAGCCCCAGCAGCACTATTGATGATGCCAACCAGGCAAATACACTATTGGCAAATTCTGCTTCTTCGGCCGGTGATGTAAATGGTGATGGATACAGCGATGTAATTGTAGGGGCAAATGGATATGACGATGGGGCAAATACCAATGAAGGCCGGGCTTTTGTTTACAATGGAAATGAATTTACCACTAACAAACGCAATAACCTGCGGCTCTACAATACCAACCTTACCACACCCATCAACAGCAGTAATTTTATACTGGGCAATTTTGGCATCGGGCTTTTTGCAAAATCTTTCCTGGGCCGCAACAGGGGTAAAATGGTTTGGCAAACCAGGCTTAGCCAGAATGCTTATAGCGGCAACCCAATTACCAACAGTGTTTTATTCACCGGCCAGGAAGCTGCTTATAGCAATCTGGGCACAGCCGGTTTGGAGTTGAAAGAAGTGATCAGTAAATTAAATGGTGCCGGTAAATATACCAAGGTACGGGCAAGGGTTAAATATAATCCTGCGCTGGCTATTACAGGCCAGGTGTATGGCCCCTGGCGCTATGTATCTTCTGTTATTGACGGAAATAATTTAGGTGCTCTGCCTGTTGAATTAATTTCTTTTAAGGCCGCCTGGAAAGAAAAAGGTAAAACAGCAAAAATTGATTTTACAACCGATAAAGAAAGCGGCATCTGTTGTTTTGATATTGAAAAAAGTACCGACGGTTTTACTTTTACAAGCATTGGTTCAATCCCAGCAAAAAACACATCGGCTATTCAGCAATACAGTTTTGTTGATAACGATGCAAAAAACAAAAACCAATTTTACCGCTTAAAAATAAAAGGCGAAACCGGTAAGGTTGAGTACAGCAATATTCAGCAGCTACAAAACAACAGTGCAACAGAAATTCTGGTTTTTCCAAACCCAACAACTGATGTGTTGCAATTGCAACTGAATAAAGTTTTTGGTAAAATGAATGCTCAGGTTGTAAACAGTGCCGGGCAAATTGTAAAACAACTTCGACTTTCTGCAACTAATCAAACTATAACAATTCCCGTACAAAATTTAGCGGCAGGTAAATACTGGCTGCAGTTGCAAAGCGGCGATGAAAAACAGGTGCTGCAGTTTGTGAAGCAGTAAAACATCTATAAGTCTAAACCAAAACTGCTGTTATGCACTTATAGGGAAGTTATAGGGAAGTTATAGGGAAGTTATAGGGGATTGACGCCGTAGTAACTCCATAGTAAATGGCTGGTGTCTCCTTCTTTACTGGCACCAAACACCCTGTATACCCCTGGTTTATATTACCCACGGAACAGCCACACTGATATTCTTTGCCATCCCCTCTTAAATTTTTACTTTTGCTGCTTAACTACAACTTATGGGTAATCTTAAATTGAGTGTACTGGCCGAAACTTTGCAGGCTTCTGAAATTGTGCGCCTTGGGGCAACCATCAAGGAAAAAATGAAGCAGGGAGCAAAAATTTATAATTATACCATTGGCGATTTTGATTCCAGCATATTTCCCATACCAGCTGAGCTTGAAGCAGAGATCATTGATGCATATAAAAACGGTTTTACCACCTATCCTGCGGCAGAAGGTAATCTTGATCTGAGGGAAGCGGTAGCTTCTTTTATGGCAACCAGGTGCGACCTGCATTATGCTACCAGTGAAATTTTAATTGCTGCCGGTGGCAGGCCGCTGATATATGCTTTGTACAGGGCCATTGTTGATAAAAGCGATAAAGTAATTTACCCGGCACCCAGCTGGAACAACAACCACTATGTTCATTTCACGGAGGGTGAACACATTATGCTGGAAGCAGAAAAAGAAAATAATTTTATGCTTACGGCTGCACAAATTGCACCACATATTAAAGGGGCCACATTACTTTCATTGTGTTCTCCGTTAAACCCAACCGGAACCACTTTTACCAAAGAAGAGTTAAGTGCCATTTGTAACCTGGTAATTGAAGAAAACAAAACACGGGCTGATGGCGAGAAAAAACTATACCTGATGTACGACCAGATTTACTGGACACTTACTTTTGGCAATACCGTTCATTACAATCCCGTTACACTTAACCCGGCAATGAAAGAGTTTACCATTTTTATTGATGGCATCAGCAAGGCTTTTGCTGCAACAGGTGTACGTGTTGGATGGGCAATGGGGCCGGCGGAAGTTATTGCAAAAATGCGTTCTATTAACAGCCATGTAGGTGCCTGGGCACCCATGGCAGAACAAAAAGCCGTTGCGAATTACCTGGGTAAAACAGCTGCAATTGATAAATACTTTGTTCATTTTAAGGCAGAAGTAAATGAGCGCTTACAAAATATTTTTGCCGGTTTTAAGCAAATGAAAGCTGCCGGTTTTAATGTTGATGCCGTTGCGCCGGAAGCCGCCATCTATCTTACCATACAAATAGATTACGTTGGTAAAAAAACTGCCGATGGAAAATTACTGGAAACACAGGCCGATGTTACCTCTTATGTTTTAGATGAAGCAAGGCTGGCAGTTGTTCCTTTTTATGCATTTGGCGCAGGCCGCAACAGCAGCTGGTACAGGCTTAGTGTGGGCACCTGCAAAAAAGAAGAAATTGGAGAAATGTTGGATGCTTTGAAAAGTGCTTTGGAAAAATTGAGTTAGAGCTTGCGATCAGTTCTTACAATTCAAAAAAACAAAGGGCTTTAATTCACGCTGGCGGAAAAGTTTTTGAAGCAGGAGGGGTTTGTTGCTTACTTTATATTTATTCAGGTCTATTACTTCGTGTGCAATAACTAAATTTTCTATTCGCTCTATTCCATACAACAACTGATGAAGCAATTCAACTTCATGTTCAATGGATTGGGGAGTCATCAGCTCCTGATTGAACAAAACCAGCAAATCCCGGTTTGAATTGTTCATAGCTTCTGTTGATTAAATAGTTACTATCTATTGCCATAACCCACGAATCCTTCGCATCCGCAATGGCTCTTTTTTGAAGAAGCACAGCCGGGTGCCAGTACAACGGTGGCTACTATTAATAGCGCTAATGTTATTTTACTTAGTTGTTTCATAATTTCAGGTTACCAAATTAAACTATTTTCACAAACAATTATTGCATTGTTTTGATAAAAGCAGAAAATTTTAACATCCCGGACCACAAACCCCGCATTTTAATTGCCCCGCTCGACTGGGGCCTGGGACATGCAACCCGTTGCATTCCAATTATCTCTGCTTTAATACAACAAGGTTCTACTGTTATTGTTGCCGCCGAAGGCCGGATGAAAGCTTTATTACAAAAAGAATTCCCGGATATACAGTTTATTGAATTAAAAGGCTACCGAATACAATACAGCCGTTCCGCATTCTGGATGCCTGTGAAGCTGCTGTTTCAGTTGCCGAAAATTTTCTTCCGCATTTATGCAGAAAACCAATGGCTGAAAAATGCAGTAAAAGAGTACAGCATTAATGCTATCATCTCTGATAACCGCATGGGTTTATTCCACAACAAAATTCCGGCTGTTTATATTACCCATCAATTAACCATAAAAACGGACAGTCATTTTACAGAAAGCATTGCACAAAAAATTCATTACCATTATATAAATAAATTCAGCGCCTGCTGGGTGCCCGATGTTAAAGGAGAACCGAATCTTGCAGGAGCATTATCACATCCGATAATCTTGCCAAAAGCTACAGTAACATATATTGGCCCTTTATCCAGATTTGAAAAAAAAGACGTTGAAAGCAAATACGATCTCTGCATCATCTTATCGGGGCCCGAGCCGCAAAGAACAGTTTTTGAAAAAATCATTTTGCAGGATCTGCATAAGGTTAAAGGAAAAGTTTGCCTGGTTCGTGGAATTCCGGGCGAAACGGAAGAGCTTCAGTTAAATAATTCATCAATCGAAATTAAAAATCATATTGCTGGTAATGAATTAAACAACGTTATTCTGCAATCAAAAATGATTATAAGCCGTTGCGGTTATTCAACTGTAATGGATTTGGTGAAGCTGCAAAAAAAAGCAATCCTGGTACCCACTCCCGGTCAGACAGAACAGGAATACCTGGGCAGGTATTTACAGGCACAAAAAATATTTTATTGTGTTGATCAAAATAGTTTTTCATTGCCAGAGGCTTTAAAAAGCGCTGCTGCTTTTGAGTTCAACACATCTACAGTAAGTGTGAATGACTATAAAAATGTAGTAGAAATTTTTGTTGCAACTCTCAAGCTTTAATAATGCAGGTATTTAAACCCTTTACCAATTTTTTTAAGGTCAGTCATTGCTGTATAACCGGCAGCATACCATTCATCGCTTTTTTGTATACTTTCAACTGGCAGGTCGTTCAGTGCTTGTGGTAAAGCGGTACTTGTAATAACCGGTGCTTTAATGGCAGGTAAGCCATTTGCTTCAGTTGCATAACCAACCCATGTTTTTTTTCCGGCTAATACTGCAAATACATTTTTATAAAAGGCTGCTGCGTTTTTTTTAATAAAGATGAGTATTGGTATGGCAAGTATAAAAAATATTGAAAGAGTAATATCCAGCAGTCTTTTATTTCGGCGCTGCAGCGGCATTCCAATTTTGTAATTTGTTGCATTGGCTATAAAATCTCCGCTTGTGTTTTTACTGTCGCTGCCAACAATGCTGTTGCTGCCCGATGCATGAAATTTGTTTCTGCTTGTGCCCGGCAAAGCATGAATGCTGCTGATGATCTCTTTAAAACTTAAACCATTTTCGCAAAAGATTATCTCTTTAACCTGGTATTTTTTTACAAGCCCGGGCAGTTGTTTAATATTACCAAGAACAGGTATAGAGCCTGCTGAATCATTACTCACACGCCCCAGGATTCTTTCTGTCATACCTGCGTTCTGCAACATTTCTGCAATGGTAAAAAAATCTTTTTCGGCCGCCACAACAATAGTTTGCCGGCGCTGTTCGTTTTCATTGCTTGTCTCCAGGTAATGCCATTTAATAAACAACAGGCGCATGGTGTTCATCAATATAAAAGCAAGGGTAATGCCTGTAACTAAAATACCTCTTGAAAACCTGATACTTTCCGGTAGCAAAGCATATACACTTAACAAAACCAATGCTGCAATAGCTGTTGATCGTATCAACTGCATTTGTTTATAGCCTTTATCATAAAGGCCACTGTAAAAAGCTGTAATTAAAAACAGCGCTGTAAAAACCGGAAATGCAAAGAATAAAACATTGGGTGAATAATTTATCTCCTGCCTTATATAATTGCTCCACAATATTCTTGTTAATCCAAAAGATCCTAAAATAATGCAGGCATCCAATACAGGTAATCCAATTTTTTTGAGCAGTTTACCCAGTGCCGAAAAAAATGCCCTGATGATAATTGCTATCTGTATCAAAAAAATAAATACCCCGGCCTTGCTTCCGCTGTAATGTTTTTTTACGAATAAACTCATGGCTTTATAAAAAAGCCGCACATAATTTAAGCTTCCTCTTTTAGTGCTTTCCCCTTTAAAATGAATAATGGTGCTTTCGGCAAAATAGTAATTCTTGTAACCTGCTTTTTGTATGCGGTAACTCAGGTCAACGTCTTCGCCATACATAAAAAACCGTTCATCAAAATTTCCAATTTCATCCAGCACTTTTTTAGGTATCATCATAAATGCGCCGGCCAGTACATCCACTTCGTGGTTTTCTTTTTCGGGCAAATGCCCAAGATGGTACCTGGCAAATGTTGCAGACCGTGGAAACAACCTGGCAAGTCCAGACAATTTAAACAAAGAAGTTAATGGTGATGGAAAAGCCCGTTTACTCTCCTTCAAAAAATTACCCGAGCCGTCTATCATGTGTATACCAATAGCACCGGCCATTTTGTTGACTTCGAAAAATTTCAGGCATTTTTCAATGCTGTCTTCAGAGAGTATCGTATCGGGGTTCAAGAAAAGTATAAAATCTCCCTTAGCTTTTGCAAGCGCCTGGTTATTGGCTTTGGCAAAACCTGCATTTTCGTTGTTCCAGATAAAATTTACTGTCGGAAAGTTTTGCTCCAGGTATTCCCTGCTTCCATCTGTTGAGTTATTATCTGCTACTATAATTTCTGCATCAATACCCAAACAGGCTTTTTGAACCGCATACAGGCATTGCTCCAGGAAATATTTTACATTATAGTTTACTATGATTACCGATAGTTGCAATGGCCTTTTTTAAACGGGTGCTGAATTCAAATAATTATTTCGTTACTCAAAATACGGTTTTCCTTTGTTTATGCTTTAATGCTTTGTTCGTGCCGTATCAGGTTGGCAGGGTCGTACCTGCTTTTTATTTGCTGAAGCCTTGCATAGTTTGCACCATAATACATTTCCTGCCAGTTTGTAAATTTTATGTCGGGATAGTTTCTGTACTGTGTTTTAATACCGTTATTAATGAATAGTGTTTGTACCTGCTGAAATTTTTCTAAAAGTTTGGCTTCCTGTTTTGGCAAATCCCAATAGGTTTGCAGTTCCGAAAAATATGTAAATGCCCGGTGCGGAAAGCAGGATGCTTTTTCAAACTCAGCATTTATAATATTACCGCCCAGCGTGTTTACCTGGTAGATCATGCCGGGTGTTGTAAGTACTGTATCAATTACTTTGTCAATACAGTTTTCAATCTCTGCAAAACTTTTATACAAGCCTGCCGATGCATTTTTAAAAAACAAAGGTTCTCTTCTGCCATAAAAAACTTTTAACGCCGTGGTTAATTTTTGTGGTGTTGTTTTAGTTGTTTTTTCTGATAAGCCGGATAAAGTATCAATAACTTTTTGCACTTCAGCATTGTGTTTATCGGCATTGGTTAATAAAATATAAATTGTTTTTCCGTTCAGTACAAATGCCGAAAAGCAACCTGTAGGCAGGCTGGCTGTTACTTCAAACCATTTTTGTAAAACGGTTTTAGCTTTTGTTGCATCAACTTTATAAGATTTAAAGCGGTAGCTCTGTAATGTGGCCGGGGCTTTATGAACCTTGAATTTCATCTCAGTTACAACACCAAAATTTCCGTTACCGCCTCCCCTGCAAGCCCAAAGCAGGTCTCTATCATTTGCAGAGTTAACAGTGTTTCCTTTTCCATCAACCATGGTTATTTCCTGCAGGCTGTCGCAGGTAAGTCCGTATTTCCTGCCCAGCAAACCATAGCCGCCGCCAAGTGTAAGCCCGCCAATACCCACGCCAGCGCAAGATCCGCCGGGTAAAATTTTTCCTTTGGGTAATATCTCATCATAGATATTTGATAAGGTGCAACCCGGGCCAACCTTAATTGTGTTGGCATCTATCCATTCAATTTTATTTAACAAAGAAAGGTTGATGACCATGCCGCCGTCATTGCAGGAAAAACCTTCCATGCAATGCCCGCCACTTTTAATAGCTATGGGCAAACCGTTTTGCCCGGCATATTTAACAGCTTCGGCAACTCCTGCTGCATTTGTACATAATGCAATGATCAGCGGAAATTTTTCTATCCGTTTATTAAACCCTTTTCGCAGCAGTTCATAATCTGCATCTCCTTTTTTAAAATAAGTTACATTGTCGTTTGAAAGTGGTGTTGAATATTTTCCGGCGAATTCAGCAAATCCTTTAAGTGGTTTTGCAATTAAACCCAGGTTGGCAAACAGCGCAAGTTTTAAGAATTCTTTCCGCTTAAATTTATTTTGCATAACCAAATCTAAAATCATAAATCCGAATTCCGAAATCGAAGTTTATCTTTGCGCTATGCTAAAAACAACCCTTTTAAATGCAGTTGAAGCCGGTGCGGTTCAGCTGAGGCACTATTTTAATAACGAGGATTTAAAGATAAGTAACAAGGAAGGAATCAATAACTGGGTTACAGAAGCCGATCATGCCGCCGAAAAAGCAATTATTGAAGTGATAAAAGCCGATTATCCCGATCATTTTATTTTGAGTGAAGAAGTTGGAGAAATGGCAACCGGCAGTGATACCAAATGGATCATTGATCCCATTGACGGCACCATCAATTACGCCAGCGGTATTCCGCTTTGCTGTGTAAGTATTGGTGTAGAGCAGAACGGCGAAATGATATTGGGTGCGGTTTACAACCCTTTCATAAATGAATTGTTTTTTGCACAAAAAGGATTTGGCGCATCGCTGAACGATAAAAAAATAAGTGTAAGCAAAAAAACAGAAGTGTTACACAGTTGCCTGGTAACCGGCTTCCCCTATACTTATCTTGATATGGAAAACGGGCCGCTGGAAGTTTTTGAGCGCCTGGTACGCAAAGGGGTACCGGTTAGAAGGTTGGGAAGTGCGGCCATTGATCTGTGTTGGGTTGCAGCCGGAAGGTTTGAAGGTTTTTTTGAACACAGCCTGAGTGCCTGGGATTCGGCTGCCGGTTATTTGATGGTTGAGGAAGCCGGTGGTAAAGTAACTGATATGAACGGAGATAAATATTCTCCCTATCAAAAAAAGATTGTAGCAACAAACGGACTGATACATGATGAATTAATAGAAGTAATTCACAACAGAAAGCTGTTGTAATGTAAGATGTTGGATGTACGGTGTACGACAACTTTTAAATCATAAATATGTTTTATGGACTCAGAAGAAATGAAACGCAGAACCAAACAGTTTGCCATTAATGTTGGGATTTTAACACAAGGTCTTCCTGAATCTCAAATTAACAGGGCATATTGTAACCAAATCATTCGGTCGAGCAGCTCTGTTGGGGCAAATTACCGTGCATCGAGAAGGGCAAAATCGAATGCCGATTTTATAAATAAATTAAAAATTGTTGAGGAAGAAATGGATGAAAGTTTATTTTTTCTCGAATTGTTGGAAGTATTTAATCAGCCTTTAAAAGAAAAGATAACAACTTTACATTTAGAGGGTGAAACTTTATTAAGAATAATTGTTGCTTCAATTATCTCTTCAAGAAAATAGAACTGACGTACATCGTACTTTGTAAATCGTACATTTAAGTTATGGAAAGAACAGAAATATCTTCTCTCGGTGAATTTGGTTTAATTGACCATCTTACCCGTAATAACGAAACAAAAAATGCATCAACCATTTTAAGTGTGGGTGATGATGGTGCCGTGATTGATCATTTTGGAAGGCAGACCGTTATAAGCACGGACTTATTGGTTGAAGGAATTCATTTTGATTTGATGTACACACCATTAAAACATCTGGGTTATAAATCGGTGATCGTTAACATCAGTGATATTTATGCCATGAATGCCACACCAACACAAATCGTTTTAAGCATTGCCATCAGTAATAAGTTTAGTGTAGAAGCGTTAGATGAGTTTTATGAAGGTGTGTATGCAGCCTGCGATCATTACGGTGTTGACCTGGTTGGCGGAGATACCACCACATCGCAACGGGGCTTTGTTATAAGCATTACTGCCATTGGCGAGGTTGCTCCTGATACTTATGTAAAAAGAGACGGCGCTAAAGTAAACGACCTTATTTGTGTAAGTGGCGATTTGGGTGGTGCTTTTTTAGGATTGACCATTTTGGAAAGAGAGAAAAAAATATTTGAAGAAACCGGCGCACAGCCTGATCTGGAAAACCGGGCATACATTATTGGCCGCTTGTTAAAACCCGAAGCAAGAAAAGATGTGATTGAATATTTTGCTGAACATAAAATTGTGCCTACCAGCATGATGGACATCAGCGATGGGTTAAGCAGCGAAATGCTGCACATCTGCAAACAAAGCAATGTTGGCTGTGTTTTGTACGAGGACAAATTACCGCTGAATGAAGACAGCAAAGATTTTGCTTATAAGCTGGAACTTGACCCAACAGCCTGTGCATTAAGTGGCGGCGAAGATTATGAATTGCTGTTTACCGTTTCGCAGGCCGATCATGAAAAGATAACACAGAATAACGGGTTAAGTATTATTGGTTATATAACGGAAGCCAGCGAAGGAAAAACATTTATTACCCGTGGCGGAAATAAGCATGAACTGATTGCACAAGGGTGGAATCATTTGAAATAAAATAAACAGAAACCTACGCAATGTTGAGACGTTTTTTTCTCTCAACAGATAAAAATGGAAACTATAAAAAACATTACTGTCTTTTTATTTGTACTGCTTTTATATTCATGCGCCTCATCGAATAAAAATTTCAATCCCAATAAGAAATATTCAGCTCAAGAGCTGCAACAGGATTTTTCTTTGCTGCGTAATATCCTTGAAAAAAAACACCCTTCGCTTTACTGGTACACACCCAAAGACAGCATGGATATGTACTTTGATAAATACTACAGCAATATTAAAGACAGCATGACTGAGCAACAGTTTGGCTGGAAAATAGTTGCCCCACTTACTGATAAGATTCATTGTGGCCACACCAGCTTCAGCAGAAGCAAGGCTTATAACAACTGGGCAGAAGGAAAAAAATTCCCTTCCTTTCCGTTGCTTTTAAGGTGCTGGAATGATACCATGGCTGTTACCGGTAACCTGAACAGAAAAGATTCTGTTTTAAAAAGAGGTACGCTCATCACTTCTGTAAACGGTATTAAAAATGCCGAACTTATAAAAACCATGTTTGGATACATGACCGAAGACGGTTATGCAAGCAATGTTAACTACAGCAGGCTTAGTAACAGTTTTCCTTTTTATCACCGTAATATTTTTGGCATAAGCAAAACCTATGCGGTAACTTATATTGATAAATCAGGTTTTGAACAACGCATCAATATCCCGGCTTATGGCCTGGATGCAGACACTGTTAAAGAAGTAAGAGACAGCACTGTTACTATAAGACCGCCAAAGCCAAAAAAACAAACCCGCCAGGAAAGGTTGCAGGAAATACGTTCGCTGGCTGTTGATACTTCCAACAACACAGCCATTGTAACCATCAATTCGTTTTCCGGCGGCAGCCTGCGCAAATTTTACAGGCAAACTTTTGGCTACATTAAGAAAACCGGTATTGATAATGTGGTGCTTGATATCCGCAGCAATGGCGGCGGAAGAATCAGGTTATCTACTTTACTAACTAAATATGTAAGCCGGGTAAATTTTAAAGTAGCCGATACTTCTTATGCTGTTGTAAAATCCCTGCGGCCTTATTCAAAATATATTAAGGGCAGTTTTATGGATAACCTCGGCTTGTTTTTTCTTACCAAAAAGAAAAATGACGGGCTATATCATTTTGGCCATTGGGAAAGAAAAGTAAACAAACCAAAAACAGTAAATAATTACACCGGTAGTTTGTATGTACTGATAGCGGGCAATACTTTTTCGGCTGCAGCTTTATTCACCAATGTGGTTAAAGGCCAGCCGGGCGTGGTTTTGCTGGGCGAAGAAACCGGTGGTGGCTGGCATGGCAATAATGGTATTTTAATTCCGGATATTGTTTTACCCAATACGCATATAAAAGTAAGATTGCCATTGTTCAGGCTGGTACAGTATCATCATGCACCCAAAGACGGCCGTGGTATACCTCCGGATATTTACATTGGCACCAACTACAATGCGCTGGTAAAAAGCTTTGATTATAAAATGAAATTTGTGATGGATATGATCAAGGCAAAGAAAGCCGGGTATTAATTCATTCAATATTAAATGAATCCGCATCTTTCCAGAAAGGAAATTTGCTTCTCACATCTTCCAGTATTTCTTTTTGCAGTGTAATGGTATTTACATCTTCTTCATCGGCCATATGGTAAAGCACCTGTCCTAAAGGATCAATCACCAAACTATTACCACTGTGGTAAACATTTTTGCCATCGCTGCCAACACGGTTTACGCCAACTACATAACATTGGTTTTCGATCGCTCTTGCACACAATAATGTTTTCCATGCATGGCTTCGGCGGTCGGGCCAGTTAGCAACATAAATGAGCAGATCATATTCTGCACCAGCTTCGTTATTTTTTTGTCTTGCCCAAACAGGAAATCTTAAATCATAACAAACCTGTAGATTTATTTTCCATCCTTTTACAGAAGCTATTAATCTTTTATTGCCGGGGCTGTAATGTTTATCTTCTTCGCCAAAGGCAAACAAATGCCGTTTGTCGTAATAGCCGTATTGCCCATTGGGCAACATCCATATCAGGCGGTTATAAAAATTACCCTCTTCTTCAATCATAACACTTCCGGTAAGAACAATACCGTTTTCCCTGCTCACTCTTTTCATCCACTCAACTGTTTCTCCTTCCATGGTTTCGGCAAGTTCTTTGGGCCGCATGCTAAAACCGGTGTTAAACATTTCGGGCAATACAACAATCTCTGTTTTTTCTTCAATGCCTGCAATCTTTTGCTCCAGCATACGCAGGTTAGCCGCTTTTTCTTCCCAGATTAAATTGCTTTGTATGGTAGTAATTGTAAGGGTTGACATGAGTTTGAGTTATACCCAAATTTACGAAACCCGATGTACAATACTCCGCTTATCGGCCATTAAAAAACAAAAGCGTAGCTTTGCGTTCCACTTCCTTTCACAAGACGGCCTGTTGCAGGCTACGTGGTACATAATAATTTTACTGCTGATTCAGAATTTGCAACGTCTTTGCCAGCCCACACAAACATAAATAAACCATTTAATGGCATTTAAACAATTAGATCTGATCGATCCTATCCTGAAAGCATTAGTAACCGAAGGATACACAACCCCAACACCCATTCAGGCACAAAGCATACCGCTTATTTTAGAAGAAAGAGATTTGCTTGGTTGTGCACAAACCGGTACCGGTAAAACAGCTGCATTTGCAATTCCTATTTTACAGTTGCTGTATAAAAACAAAACCGAAGAACGTGGCCCACACAAAATAAAAGTGTTGATATTAACACCCACCCGTGAGCTTGCCATACAGATTGACGAAAGCTTTGCAGCTTATGGTAAACATACCGGCCTAACGCATACCGTAATTTTTGGTGGCGTTTCACAATTACACCAAACCAATATTTTAAGAAGAGGAGTAGATATTTTAGTAGCCACGCCCGGCCGCTTGCTGGATTTAATAAGCCAGGGTTTTATTGACTTGAAATTTTTGAAAATATTTGTACTGGATGAAGCCGACCGTATGCTGGACATGGGTTTTATACACGATGTAAAAAGAATCATTACCAAACTGCCGGCAAAAAGGCAAACACTTTTTTTCTCGGCAACCATGCCGCCCGAAATTCAAAAGCTGGCAAATGTATTATTAACCAACCCGGCTTATGTGGAGGTTACACCGGCATCTTCAACCGTTGATGCTATTGAGCAAAGTTTGTATCATGTAGATAAAGCAAATAAACTGAGTCTGCTTCAGTATTTGCTAAAAGACAAAGAGATTGTTACCGCACTGGTGTTCACCCGTACCAAACACGGAGCAGATAAAGTTGTAAAATTTTTACATAAAAACGAAATAACCGCAGCAGCCATTCATGGCAACAAATCGCAAAATGCCAGGCAGCATGCTCTAAGCCATTTTAAAAGCGGAAACCTGCGGGTGTTGGTTGCAACTGATATTGCCGCACGTGGTATTGACATTGATGACCTGAGCCATGTTATAAATTTTGATTTACCGAACGTGCCCGAAACCTATGTACACCGCATAGGCCGTACTGGCAGGGCGGGTAATACCGGTATCGCCATTTCTTTTTGCGATGCAGAAGAAAGAACCGAGTTGAAAGATATTCAAAAACTGATTGGCTTAAATATTCCGGTGATCAACAGTCATCCTTATCCATTAAGCAATACAAATTTTTCAACTCCGTCAGCACCTGCGCAAAAACCTAGCCCAAAACGTTCAAGAGGCTTTGGTAGTTATGATAAAGGAAAGAGCAGAAATTTCAGCGGCGGCAGGAGGCAATCAAATTAAAATACCCAAGAGCCGTATTGTTTATGCTGTTTAATAACTGTACATTGAGCGCCTAAACCAATTAATATTATGAAACATTCTTTTGTAAAGTTTTTAGGGGTTGTGGTTCTTGCTGCCCTTTTCAGTTCATGTAATAACGAGGCTGCCAAAACCGAAACTGCTGGTTTTAGTCTTGACAGTGCCAAAGCTGCCATTGCCGCCAGTAACAAGGTTTTTGGTGCATGTTTTGCCACCGGCGATTCTGTTGCATTTGCAAATTGTTATACCAGCGATGGTTGTATTTACAATGCCAATATGCCAAAAGTTTGTGGTACTGCCGGCATCCAGTCTTTCTTAAGTATTGGTTATAATTCCGGATTACGAAACGTGGTTTTAACAACCGACGAAGTGATGGGCGGAAAAGAAGCTGTTGTTGAAACCGGAAAATATGAAGTGTTTATTGCCAACAACGTTTCTGTAGAAAAAGGAAAATTTGTAGTGGTTTGGAAAGAAGAGAACGGTAAATGGAAAATGCACCGCGATATCTGGAATTCGGATGCACCACCGGCGCCTGCACCTCCACAGGAAGGTGGTAATGACGCAAAACCGGTAGGTAAATAACTATCACGTTTTTATTTTATAACGCCGCCCCTACACAATGTAGGGGCGGCTTTTTTATTTACTTTTTTCAGAAATAAAAATGTTACTTTGAAATACATTATTAAAGTATCAATTTCGGTTTCTAATTAATTAGCCATGGCTGTACAGGATTATTTTTCTTATTTACTGAACCCACTGGAGCTGCTGCGTACTAAAAAAGTATTGCAGGTAAATCCAACGGTTGTTTCTCAGCGGGCAGAACCCGCTGAAACAAAGCTTACAGTATATGATTATAACACGGGCCGAATAGATATTAAGGCACTTAAAAAAGTAGAAGACTGTTTTCCTTATATAGATCCTCAAACCGTTTCCTGGATAAATGTGGATGGTTTAAGAAAAGATGATGTGGAATCTATCTGCAAACATTTTGGTGTGCATTATTTAATTACTGAAGATATTTTAAGCCTGGGGCAGCGGCCAAAAATGGATGAGATTGACGGTCTGCTATTCTGTTTGCTGAATATGCTTTACTTTAATGATAAAGATTCGGCAGTGGAGATAGAGCAGATAAGTATTGTGCTGGGTAAAAACTTTGTTATCAGTTTTCAGGAGGATGCCACCAGGGATGTTTTTAATCCTTTGCGTGAACGGTTAAAAGTTGGTAATACCAAAGTAAGGCAAAACGGTGCCGACTTTTTATTTTATGCTTTGATTGACATGATTGTTGATAATTATTATGTGGTGATGGAAAAACTGGGCGAAAAAATTGAAGGGTTGGAAGAGGATATTGTACGCAGCCCCAACACCCGCAGCCTGGCCAAAATAAATATGTTGCGTAAAGAAATGATAATACTTAAAAGAAGTGTGGCTCCGGTAAGGGAGTTGGTAAACGGTATTTTAAGAAGTGAGAGTGAGCTGATAGAAGAGAAAACCGAAAAATATTTTAAGGATGTGTACGATCATATTTTACAGGCAAACGAATTGGCCGAAAACTACCGTGATATGATGATGAACCTGCATGACCTGTACCTGAGTAATGTAAATTTAAAAATGAACGAAGTGATGAAAGTGATGGCTGTGGTAACCTGTTTGCTGGCTCCGGCAACAGTTATTGGTGGCATTTTCGGAATGAACTTTGAATCTATTCCACTCCTGCATAATAAATGGGGATTCTTTATTTCGGTTGGGCTAATGCTATTTATTCCGCTGACAATGATAAGAATGTTTAGAAAGCGTGGCTGGTTTTAATTACAGGGGCCTTGGTTTTTTATAAACCGGCACGGTACTGCAGGGTTCGCCATACATAATGCTTTTTACCACTGGTCTTAACTGGTTTGTAATGGCAACATAAGCGGTTTCTGAAATGGGTAGTTCGCCGCAGCCTTTAATTACCACACGTTGGTCTTTGTAATCTTCGGCATTAATTCTATCAATATTTTTTAAGAACAGGGTTTTGTGTAAAAAATCAGCATCGCCAAAAATAATTTCTTTGGCAACCGGTTGCAGATAGCTTGCAACCAGCATATAGGCCCATACAGGTATAATGGCATCTGCCGAACAGGTAAGGGCTATGTTTTTGTCTTTGTATGGAGTAAGGTCCAGGTTCTTCATGACTTCCCTGAAATCTTTTTCTTTCAATATCAGCCCCATAAAGAGATGATCCTTCATATCAAAAACCGCAGTTTCTTCTTTTGGATAAAAATCCTCCAGGTCCAAAGTAATGATTCCGCTTTCTGAAACTTTATTTACAAATTCAGCTTCCATATTGCAAAGATAGTATTACCCTTAAAACCGGGGTTATATTAAAAGTTAAACAACCGGTATCGGCAAAAATTTTTCTAAAAAGGTAAACCATGGGAGGGTGGTAAATGTAAACAGCCATCACATGATCGTGATGGCTGTTTAAAAATTTATATCAATTTCTGTTAATAAAACTTGCTTCTGTTATCTTTAATGGTTGCCTTTTTGCGCAGGCCTTCAAACCAGTTTGAAACCGCCTGGTTGCGTAATGCAACTGTTTGCTGTAACCTCATTTGAACTTTATCTTCATTCGGATCGGTTGCTTTTTCGCCAACACTGTTCACTTTAAAAACAAACACACCGGCTTTACCCGCAACGGGTGCTGCCACTTTATTAAGGTTTGCTTTATTAAATATGGCACCAATTAATTTTGGCTCATTTCCTATTGAATCAATTATCTGTGCTTTAAATGTGATTGAAGAATCGGCACCGGTCACTATTATTGCTTTAGCATATTTTGCCGATGCGCTCTCCAATGTTGGATTAGCACCCAGCGCACTGATTATCTGTGCTGCTTTCTTTTCTTCTCTTATAGCATTTTCTGCTAATGGCCTGGCTGTTTCTACATCCTGTGTTCCTTCTTCATAAATTTTATCTACAATTGCAACCACAAACTGGTCGCCAACCGGCATTGGGTCACTTACATCTCCCTTTTTAGCTTCAAAAACCCAACGCACCAGTTGCCTTGCATCCTGCATCCGTCCTATGCTTGCATCGTTCTCTTTAATAAGTGTTGGTTCAGATATTTTTTGCAAACCGTTCTTTTGTAAATATGCTTCCAGCTTTTTAGCATCTTTTTCAGCAGAAAGCTTAACAGCATTATTACTTGCGTTGTTGATGGTTTCTTCACTTGGGTAAATCTCTTTTGCTAAAAAACCAATTTTGTATGCAGGGCTTGCTCCTTTCTGGCCTAACAACTCTATAATATGATAACCAAACTGTGTTCTTACAACACCTCTTGATCCTACCGGTTTTTCAAAACAGTATTTATTAAACTCCGGCACCATTGCTCCGTAAGCAAATGTTCCCAGGTCGCCTCCTTTATCTTTACTGCCATCAGATGAGTATTGCATAGCAAGAATCGCAAAATTTGCTCCCGTATTGATTGCATTATATACACTGTCGGCACGTTTTTTTGCAGTACTGTCTTCAAGCAGGGGTTGGCCTGTTTGAGCATTTACGGTTGCTATTAATATGTGTTTTGCATGTGCACTGTCCGGAACGGTTTTACTGCCAAGCATTTTTGCAACTACATAACTTTTGTTTTCAACATATGGGCCATAAACCGCTCCTGCCGGAAGCCTGGTTATTGAATCTATATAAGCACTTTGAATTTTTGATTTTGGAACATAATTGGTATCAAAGTCAATTGCAGAAGCATTTCTGGCTAAAAAATTCTTCACATTGGTTTCGTTGGCAAACTCTGTTTTCAGGCTTTCAACCTGTGCTTTGGTTTTGGCGCTGTCTGCAGCACTGGGCAACTGGCTAAAACCAACATAAGAAATCATACGGCCAGCTTCCTGTTTAAAAAGGTCTTTATGATTGTCTACATATTTTTTAACCTCTTCATTAGTTACTTTAATGGTACTGTCGCTGATTGTTTGATAAGGAATCTGCACAAAAGAAATAGTTGCAAAGGTTTTACTTTCTTTTGCGTCCTTTTCTTCCATCCAGGTTGGGTAATATGCGCTTGCATTTAGCAATGCAAAATATTTTGTAGAAACACTGGTTAATTTTTGCGGCTCAATAATTTGTGAATTAATCATTTCCCACTGTTCGCCTTTTGCCTTTTTAATATTAGTTAAGGCCTGTGTTAATTTAGCCTGATCTAATTTTCCGGTTGCCGGGTCCACCATTGAACGGTCCTGCATCATGGGATTTGATGGATCATCGCTTTTTAATACTTTATCCAGTTCTTTAGATGTAAACTCAATGCCAAGCTTTGCAGCTTCTGCATAGAAAACTTTTTCGGCCACAATCTGGTTCCAAACCTGGTCCCGTATCTGTGCTAAACGGCTATTGCTCGGCTTTTGACCGCTTTGCTGCTCTTCCTGGTTTTCAAGGTTCTGAATTTTTTTATTAAATTCGTTCTGGTCAATAGATGAACCATTTACTTTTCCAATACTTTCGGAAGCAGACCTGCCGCCTTTATCCTGTTTGGCATCCATTAAAATAAAAGCAATTAAAGCCAGTGCAATAGCAGCAATTGTTATTGGAGCTCCTTTTTCACGTATACTCTGAATAATTTGCATATCTGTTTTATATTAAATTTGGACGGCAAAAATAGGGTAAAATTGAATATAAAAATCTGTTTTTAAAGCCTTCAAATACATTATAATGCAGTATCTGAAAGGCTTAGACAATTTATTGCTTCGGGGTTTTATGGTTTTTTATAGGGTTTTTAGGGTTGTTTTTGGGTTCTTAACAGGCACTTGTTAATAACAGTAAAAAGCAGTTAATAACCCCCATTTTTAAAAATGAAACCTATGCATAAAATGAGCAGATCTTAAGGTTGTGGTTATTTTTTTACTGAGTACTGTTATTAAACCATGGTTTATGCAGCCTGTATCAACAGGTATAAATATATTATGTGTAATTATTCTTTACACGTCGAGACTTATTAACTGGTGTGTGAAATAAATATTAATAATGTTATCTATTGTTACTGGAGTGTAGCTTCGGATGTATCCATCCAAATATATAAATGTTAATTTCCTGTGGATGACGGTTAGTAAGTTAAAGGTTTTAATTTTGCAACAGTTGCTGTTTTTATTTTTTCCACAAATTAACAGCCCTAGTAATAGTAGTTGATTATATAAATAAGTAGTATTAATACATATTATGGCAGATATTAACAGTGCTTTTGCTGCAATTGAAAAAACCGGTTTTTTGGATATAGATATAGATCCGTCTATTGATTTGTTTGCAGAAATTGAAATACTTAAAAAAGAAAAAAATGCCATTATACTGGCTCATTATTACCAGGAGCCTGATATTCAGGATGTGGCAGATTATATTGGTGATAGTTTAGGCCTGGCACAATATGCTGAAAAAACAGAAGCAGATATTATTGTTTTTGCAGGCGTGCATTTTATGGCAGAAACAGCCAAGATATTAAACCCTTCAAAAAAAGTTTTACTTCCCGATTTAAACGCAGGTTGTTCCTTGAGTGATTCTGCACCACCACCACTGTTTAAATTATTTAAGGAAAAACACCCCGGCCATAAAGTAATTACCTATATAAACTGTTCTGCCGGTATTAAAGCTTTAAGTGATATTATCTGTACCTCTTCTAATGCCCAAAAAATAGTAGAAAGCTTGTCGGCTGACCAACCTATCATTTTTGCACCAGATAAGAACCTTGGCGCTTATATCAACAAGCAGACGGGTAGAAATATGGTGTTATGGAACGGCGCCTGTATGGTTCATGAAATTTTTAGTCTGGAAAAAATAACCAAATTAAAAATTCGGCACCCGAAAGCAAAAGTTATTGCACATCCCGAATGTGAGGAAGCTGTTTTAAACGTAGCAGATTATATTGGAAGCACTACCGGTTTATTAAAATTTACTAAGCAGGATTCTGCCAGCACTTTTATAGTAGCTACCGAAACGGGTATTTTACACCAGATGCAGAAAGCCAGCCCCGATAAAACATTTATTCCGGCACCACCCGATAACAGCTGTGCCTGTAACGATTGTCCGCATATGAAGTTAAATACACTTGAAAAATTGTATTTGTGTTTAAAATATGAAGCACCCGAAATTTTAATGGATGAAGAATTACGTTTAGCTGCAAAAAAGCCAATTGACGAAATGCTTAGAATAAGTGCTTTGTATGGTTTGTAGGTGATATTTATTTTTTAAAATAACTACTAATTCTGGTTGCTACATTTTCCCGGATATTCATGTAGAATAAATTAATATCACCAACATGATAATTCTTCTGTGTGAAAAATATTTTTCCCGGCACATCTGGTTTACTGCTCCATAAAATATTATTGTGAATTTGGGCACTTACTACCCGTGGCACCACATGATTGAAATTTTTAAGCACACCTCCTTTATTGAGTTTTGATGATACAAGGCCGGTTTCATTTGTCCAGGTTAATGGATTAATTACAACAGATTTAAATTTTTCATCTGCAATAAGCTGTGGTTCTTCTGAATCTTTTCTAAATGTTCGCCAGCTTACAAAGCAACCGGTTGCAACAGAATCATTGCAGGGTTTTAGGGTAGAAAAATAATCAACAGGAACAGGCAGACCAATAATATAAGCACAAACCAATTGTTGTTGTAAAGGTTTGTTTTCAAAAAACTCTTTCAGTAATCTTCCGGCATGTTTAGTACCCTGGCTGTGCGATGCTATAATAATCGGGCGGTTGTTATTATAATTTTTTAGATAAAACTCAAATGCAGCTTTTACATCGGCATAAGCAATTTCAAAAGCATTATTAGTTTCAGGGGTGGTTTGAAAAAAGCACCTGATATGTGCCTGCCTGTACCTGGGAGCAAATACCCTGCATTTTTCATTAAATGCGCTGGCCTGGTAAAGAATCGTTGAATAATCTGTTTTTGAATTGATATCCGCATCATTAATTTCTGCATTCCACCTTGCATCACTATAATCTGTAAGTGTGGTAGGATGAATAAAAAAAACATCAGTTAAACTATCGGGCCTGTAATTTTCTTGTAAATCCGCAGGTACACTATCGCTTAAATCTTTTTTCCATGGGTGTGCAGCCCAATAATCAAGATTGCTATAATCCGGAATTTTTGTTTCAGATTTAAATTGATATGTTGCCTTTTGAGCATAATTATTTTTTGAACAGGATAGGCATAATAATATTACAGCGCAGCACAAAAAGCTGTTAAGTACTAAAGATATTTTGTATTTTTTCATAATCAAAACTACATTCGTAAAAATTAAAGATATATTTTATGTCGATTCCATCGGTTGATTTAGGTGAGTTTTTATCAGGAGATTCTGTTCGCAAAAATCAATTTGTACAAAATTTAGGCAGGGCTTATGAAGAAATAGGTTTTGTAGCAGTTAAAAATCACGGAATTTCAGATGATCTGATCGCTGATCTGTATGAATATGTGCAACAGTTTTTCTCTTTACCATTAGAACAAAAGAAGCAATACGAAATTAAGGGCCTGGCCGGCCAGCGTGGTTATACCAGCTTTGGTAAAGAACACGCTAAGGGAAGCGAAGCACCGGATTTAAAAGAGTTTTTTCAATATGGGCAGATTGCGAGGGATAATTTTGATGAAGTAATCTATCCTGATAATGTTTCGGTAAAAGAGATATGCGATTTTGACAGGACCCTGGCCGAAGCATACAGGGCTTTTGAAAAGTCAGGCACAGCTTTGCTGCAGGCAATTGCTTTGTACCTGGGCCTGGATGAAAATTATTTTGATGAATTTGTTTATAATGGTAATTCTGTTTTAAGGTCAATACATTATCCTCCCATCACTACTGAACCGGTTAGTGCCATCAGGGCAGAGCAACATGAGGATATAAACTTAATTACTTTATTGGTTGGTGCATCTGCCGATGGGCTTGAAATTTTATCCAAACAGGATGATTGGGTTGCTGTTACCTCATTACCCGAACAGATTGTTGTAAATGTTGGCGATATGCTGCAGCGGCTTACCAATAATAAGCTTTGCAGCACAACGCACCGGGTTGTAAATCCTGCAAGGCAATTCTGGCACACATCAAGGTTTTCTATTCCTTTTTTCCTTCACCCCAAAACAACTATGAGTTTGCGCTGCCTCGAAAATTGTATTGATGATGCACACCCCAAACTTTATGATGATATAACAGCCGGTGAATACCTGGATGAAAGACTTAGGGAAATTGGGTTAAAGGCATAAAAAAGATTAACTGCAATATTGAAAAAACTGATTCGGCATATTCCATTTTTAAAATCTGTGTTTATACACAGCGTTACAGCTTTTGGCGGACCACAGGGACATATCGGCATGGTTCTAAAAACATTTGTGGAAAAACGCAAGGATCTCACAAAGGAAGAGCTGATGGAATATGTTTCATTTTGTCAACTATTGCCCGGGGCATCATCTACCCAAACCCTAACACTTATAGGATATAAACGCGGAGGTGTTAAGCTGGCGGTACTTACTTTACTCATATGGATTTTGCCAGCCTGCACAATAATGGGAGGGTTATCTTTTGTTGTCGGCAATATCGGAACCAATAATATCAAACCAACATTATTTCAATTTATCCAACCAATGGCTATTGGATTTTTAGCTTATGCGGCATTTAAAGCATACCACACCAGCATAAAAAATACAATTACTCAGGTAATTATGCTGGCTGCGTTGGCGAGTACATATTTTCTTTTTAAAACTCCGTGGATAATTCCTGCCTTAATAATTGCAGGTGGAATTGCAACCAATTTCAGCAGCAAGCGTATACCAACTAAAGAGGTTATAAAACCAAGACAAATAGGATGGACAAATATCTGGCTATTTGTATTGATTTTTATTGTTGCCGGGTTTTTAAGCGAAACCGCAAGAAAGCAAAACTGGGAAAACAAAAAACCCTATAACCTGTTTGAAAACTTCTATCGCTTCGGATCTTTTGTATTTGGTGGTGGAGATGTTTTAATTCCGCTGATGCTTGACCAGTATGTTGTGAGGCCAACCTCAGAAAGGGTAATAAAAAAGAATCCGGATATTATTAAAGTAGAAAGAGAAGACCTGCTAACAGGCGCCGGCCTTGTAAGAGCAATTCCTGGACCCGTTTTTTCAATTGCATCTTTTATGGGTGGCATTGCCTTAAAAAACGAAGGCCCAAAGATTCAGTTATTGGGTTGTTTAATCGGCTCAATTGCTATCTTTCTTCCAAGCGCTTTACTGGTGCTTTTCTTTTTTCCGGTCTGGCAATACTTAAAAAAATTCGTTGTTGTTTTACGTTCACTCGAAGGTATCAATGCTGCAGTAGTAGGCATTATGATTGCCGCAACGCTATACCTGGTTAAAGACGTTTCAATAATGTCCCACAGTATAATCAGTTATATTAATATGGCTGTTATTCTGGGCACGTTCCTTGTTTTACAATATTCTAAAATACCGCCACCATTCATTGTTTTATTTTGTCTTTTAACCGGTCTTATCTTTTGATCAGTTCTTGTAATAACCAGCTAGCTCAATTTCTTCTTTAACCACATCAGGCACTAAAAACCGGATAGATTTTCTGTTCTTTATTAACTCACGTATATGTGTAGACGATATTTCTAAAAGTGGCGCATTCAATATATGTACGTTTGCACCAAAGGTTTCGGTGACTTCAAAACCGGGCCTTTTATAAATGTATATGGAGTGGTTGGTAATAATAACTTCGTGATTTTTCCACTTGTTTAAATTCTGAAAACCATCGCTGCCCATTAAAATTGAGAACTCATGTTCGGGGTGTTTTTCCTTCAGGTAAGCAAGGGTATCAACGGTATAAGACGGTTTGGGCATATTAAACTCAACTCCGCTGGCCCGTAAATTATTTTCACCATCAATGGCGGACTTAATTAAGTGCAATCGGTGATACTCATTTAGTAAGGAAGCAGATTGCTTAAAAGGATTTTGGGGAGATACGACAAACCAAACCTGGTTAAGGTCGGTTTCATTAACGACATGGTTGGCAATTATTAAATGGCCAATATGAATAGGGTTGAATGAACCAAAGTAAAGTCCAATTTTCATTAGCAAAAGATTTTTTTTGAGATTAACTTAAGCAATAACAGCTGTTTCTTCAACCCAAATCATTTCGGCTTCATCCAGCCTTAAACTTAAATGATAGCCGGCAACTGTAATGGAAATAGGATCACCAAGCGGTGCTATCTGATCAATCTTTACAATTTCCCCTGGTATACAACCCATTTCCATGAGCTTTAGAAAAATATCATCATTTTCAAATGCTGTGATAACCGCATATTTACCAACCCTTACTTCCGATAACCGTTTCTTCATTTCAATCGTTTTCTTTTAAATCAGATACAAATGTATCAAATCAATATTGTTATCTAATTTCGATATAAGAAATAACGACATGCAAAAAGTTCAATTTTACTCTTTTGATAGGAACCCTAATTTAAAAGAACGCACGAGACTAAAGTTTTTTATTGAAAAAATTTTTACGTATGAAAGGAAAAGGCTGTGTAACCTGTCCTATATATTCTGCTCAGACGAACACCTGCTTACTATTAATAGAGACTTTCTGAAACACGATTTTTATACCGATGTCATCACATTTGATCTTAGTTCTTCAAAAAATGAAATAGAAGGAGAGATTTATTTAAGTGTTGACAGGATAACGGATAACGCAAAACGACTTGGGTTTTCTTTTAAAGAAGAGCTTCATCGTGTAATATTTCATGGAGCGCTACATTTGTGTGGCTATAAAGACAAGAACAAAGAGGAGTTATTAATTATGCGGACAAAAGAGGACAAATACCTTAATCTTTATTTTAAATAAACATCCGTTTTTCACGTGGAACATATGGTATATCAATAAAAATTTATATTACAAGGTTCCACGTGAAATGACGATTATTCGGAGCCTACAAAAGTGTTTACTTACCTTTGCATCCCATGTTTCAAAATTACGATATAATAGTAGTAGGCGCTGGCCATGCGGGTTGCGAAGCCGCTGCCGCCGCTGCAAATCTAGGTAGCAAAGTTTTACTGGTTACTATGAATTTGCAAACCATTGCCCAAATGAGTTGCAACCCCGCTATGGGAGGAATTGCAAAAGGCCAGATTGTACGGGAAATTGATGCTATGGGTGGATACAGCGGCATTGTTACAGATAAAAGCATGATCCAGTTCAGGATGCTGAACCGTTCAAAAGGTCCGGCCATGTGGAGCCCCAGGGTACAAAGCGACAGGATGCTTTTTGCTGCAACCTGGCGGGAAATGCTTGAAAACACCCCAAATGTTGATTTTTACCAGGATACAGTACAAGGCCTTATCATTGAAGATGGTATGGCTGTTGGTGTAACAACTGGGCTTGGGCATCAAATCAGATCAAAAGCCGTTGTTTTAACTAATGGTACTTTCTTAAACGGTGTTATACATATTGGAGAGAAAAATTTTGGTGGTGGAAGAATGGCCGAAAAAGCCTCAACCGGCATAACAGAGCAGCTGGTTTCTCTCGGTTTTGAAACCGACAGGTTAAAAACCGGCACACCACCCAGGATTGACGGCAGAAGCCTTGATTACTCTAAAATGGAAGAACAAAAAGGTGATGACGAAATTGTAGGCTTTAGTTACCTGGATATTGATAAAATAAAACCTGAACAACAAAGAAGCTGCTGGATAACCTACACAAATGAAAAAGTACACGAACTTTTAAAGACTGGTTTTGAGCAAAGTCCTATGTATCAAGGCCGTATACAGGGAACTGGTCCCAGGTATTGCCCCAGTATTGAAGATAAAATAAGCAGGTTTGCCCAAAGAGACAGGCACCAGCTATTTGTAGAACCGGAAGGATTCAATACCATAGAGATATATGTGAATGGTTTTTCTACTTCGCTACCAGAAGATGTTCAACTTCAGGCACTTAGGTTGGTTCCTGGCTTTGAAAACTGTAAAATGTTCAGACCGGGTTATGCTATTGAGTATGATTTCTTTCCCCCAACACAACTAAAATTCAGCCTTGAAACTAAATTGATTGGTGGTTTATTTTTTGCCGGGCAAATTAATGGAACAACAGGATATGAAGAAGCCGCCTGCCAGGGTTTAATGGCAGGAATTAATGCCCATCAAAAAACAAGAAAATTAGAACCGGTTATCTTAAAAAGAAGCGAAGCCTATATCGGCGTTTTGATTGACGACTTGATAAACAAAGGAACAGATGAGCCATACCGCATGTTTACCAGTCGTGCCGAATTCAGAACTTTGTTAAGACAGGACAATGCAGACCTGCGGCTTACAGAAACAAGTTACCGGCTTGGCCTGGCATCGCAGGAAAGAATGGATAAAGTAAAAGCCAAAAGAGAAAATGTAGAGAAGATAAAAGCACTGCTTAATTCACTAAGCCTGGATTCTGAAGAAACTGCCGGCTTTTTAAAAAGCGTACAATCATCTACGTTATTAACTAAACAGAAAGCGGCGCAGTTATTGCTCAGGCCAATGATTGGGCTCAATGAAATGATCAAATACATTCCCAAAGTAAAAGAAGCCCTTGACGGTTTTGATAATGAAACACTGGAACAGGCTGAGATACAGATAAAGTACGACACCTATATTGAAAAGGAAAAGGAATTGGTTTCTAAAATGAGCCAGTTGGAAGATCTGATTATTCCGGATAATTTTAATTACGAAAAACTCGTTTCGCTTAGCAACGAGGCCCGTCAGAAATTTACAAAAATAAAACCCAGAACATTAGGGCAAGCGTCACGAATTTCAGGAGTTAACCCCAGCGACGTACAAATATTAATGGTTTTTATGGGTCGATAAAACATAAACACATGAGCCTCAATTTTAAAGCAAATACCCCCAAGGAATTAATTTTTGAGCATGTAGCAGAATACCTGCATCTTAAAAATTTAAAAATTAATAAGCAGGACAATACCCGGCCCTGGGGTGGCTTTTTTGTGATTGAAGAAGCTGAGGCAGAGAAATTTATAAAGCTGTATTTCCCTGATTTTACAAAGGAAGAACTGAGTATTTCCGGTAAACTGAGTCCTAAAATACTAATAGTAGCGCCTGAGAAAAGATTAAGCTGGCAATACCATAACCGCCGGGCCGAAATATGGCAACTCATTGGCGGAACTGCGGCTGTGGTAACCAGTGATACCGACGAACAAAAAGAAACCACCACCTTACAAACAGGAGATTTCATTCAGTTAAAACAAGGAGAAAGACACCGTTTGGTTGGCCTGGATAGCTGGGGAATTGTGGCTGAAATATGGCAACACACCAATGCAGCAAACCCAAGCAATGAAGAAGATATTGTAAGGGTGCAGGATGATTTTGGCAGATAATAGGTCAAAACACACAAACACCAAAATGGTAAAGTTTTGCAAAATAGGTGCTACTGGGTATAGTTTGCTATGCAATATCGTTCTATTTTTCCTCTTTCAATTAAGCACCTTATTTAACCCAATCATTGCAACCAGAATTTCCGCTGATGAAATATTTCCTGTTTCTGCTCTCTGTGTTTATCACAACAAACTCGCTTTCGCAAAACAAGCTGGCACTGATTGTTGCTGTGGGCGAATATCCAGCAACAAGCAAAATTAAACCAATAGCATCTGTAAACGATGTAAAATATATTAAAGCGGCCTTAAGCAGAAATGGTTTTGAACAAAAGAACATCGACACGCTGATTAACAGCAAGGCAACTAAAAAGGCGATAATAAATGCGCTTACCCAGCTTTCTGAAAAAGCAAAGAAAAACGATATCGTTGTCATTCATCTTTCGTGCCACGGCCAGCAGATAAGAGACCAAAAAACTATTGAGCTTGGAAAAGATGAAGACGATGGTTATGATGAAGCCTTTTTGCCTTATGATGCAATGCCCAAATACAACCCTACCGGGTACAAAGGGGAAAATCACCTGCGTGATGATGATCTGTATCCGCTTCTTCTTAACATAAGAAAAAAACTTGGCAGCGAGGGAAGCCTGTTGGTGCTTTTAGATGCATGCCACTCCGGCACCGGTACCCGGGATGAAAGTTTTGCAGTAACCCGGGGTGAACCGATACCCTTTGCAAACCCTGAAAATCCAATGGATTCGACAATTAACTTATCTGCTGCAGAGGCAAAGCAGGGTTTTTTTGAAGCCGCCGCAGATTCGCTTTCAAACATGGTTGTAATAAGCGCTTCATCGCCTCACCAGGTAAATAAACAGGTTATTATTAACAATGAAGAGCTGGGCTCTCTGTCTTATTCTTTTTACAAAGCATTAAACGAAATGACAGCAGAGAATACATATGAGTTGCTATTCGAAAAAATAAGAGCAACCATGCAGGCTTTTATTCCTGAGCAAATACCAATGATGGAAGGCCACGGACAGCAAATCATTTTCAACGGAAAATATAAACCAAGAGAAGACAAAGTTTACATAAGGGTAGGTGATAAAACGGGCGGCGGTATGGAAGATACTATATTCAGTATTGAAAAAGGCTTGCTGGATAATATTGCAAACGGAACCAGCTGCAAAATATATAAAGCAGAAAGCAACGAAGTTTATACCACCGCAGTAATAAAAAGAGTTGACAATTTCAGAAGCTATGGCGTAGCAGAAAAAAAACTGAACAAAACAGAATTATATGAAGTAAGAATAGATGAGGAGAATTACGGAAAACTTGAGGCGGCCGTTAAACTTAGTTTTACAGAAGCTGACGCCCCGGCAAAAGCCCTGGAAAAGCAGGTGAAACAATTCATGAAGCCGTATAGTTTTTTAAAAATAGCAGATAAAGCAGATTTTCAGCTGGAAGTAAAAAAAGACGGAACCGGAAAACTGGCAACACTTACAGATAGAAATAATAAAACAATCTGGTCTGCAGGTATTTTAAATAAAGATTCATTATCTGCCGAACAGAAAAAACAATTTATTGCAGATATAAAAAAGGAATTAAGAATAAAGTATTTACGCACCATGCCCGATGGCGGGGAGCTGGCTGCGGATGTTACGGCAGAGATTGTGCCGGTAAAGGAATACAATAAAGCAACAGGAATAGAACTGGAAATTGGCGATACGTATGCACTTCATATCCGTAACAACAGCAACGAGAAACTTTATTATACAGTTCTGGATATTTATCCTGATAACAATGTAGAAGTGATGTATCCGTACAAAGGAAAGGAGCCAGCTGATTATATTGTAGAGAAAAAAAATGTGGTTATAAGAAAATTAGCGGTAAGCAAAGGGAGCCCGGCTGGAGTAGAGTTTTTAAAAATAATCGTTTCGAAAGAACCAATGGATTTAAGAAGTGTTTTTGAGAAAAAAATTACCAGAGACAATATGCAGTCTTTTCAAACAGTGCTTGATGATTTGTTTAATGAAAAACAGGGGAAGTCTGCAACAAGAGCAGATATATCAAACGTTAAAGCCGAAGAAATCGGAATAATTAGCGTTAGCTTTATTATCAAAAAACCTTAATCTTATTAATTGAAACTACCAGCCAAAAAATATTACCTCTGCTTTATTTTTCTTTTAAGCTGTGCATTTTCTTATGCACAAAAGCCTGCCGAAACAGAAGAAAGGGAACTGTACTTCGACATATATTATGCTTTCAGGAAAAGCGACACCATGTATGTATTTTTTGATGGAGCCCAGGGTTTGGGTATTAAAAAAGGCACTTTAATAAATGCATACCTGGCATACTCAAGTAAAAAAAATGCAGCCGGGCAAAGCAGGAAATTTAAATCAGCTGGTGCCGGTAAGGTATTTAAGGCAGATAGCTTGATAGCCGCCATGGTAAAACTTGATAAGATAGAGGATACGCTTGCAGATGGAGACCTGGTTTCAATAAAACTAAATATTCCCCTTATTGAGCGCCGCAGCATTTTTTCGGAGCTGGCATTTAATAAAATACTTTTTACTAATTTATCCAAACAAGGCATTTATAAACTCACCGATATTCTTTTCACCGATAATAAGCAAAAAGAAGATTCGCTGTATTCATTAATGCTGAAGGATTTACACGACTCTTATGCTTTTATGAAGGACAGAGAAGACATGAAGGATATGATGAATCAAAAAATTCCAGGTGGAAGATATGCCGGAAAAACATTCCTCGAAATGCTTGGGGATGCAAAAAGAGAAGACCTTGAAAGTTATTTTCTTTATGTAACAGCCTATCCCGATAACTACAGAGGTAAAAATTTTAAGCTAAACGAAACCTTTGTTACCTGGGCTTTAAACAATGCTCCCCTCAGCCCCGGCGAAGTAAAAAGGGCTTTGTTTCCTGTTTATAAAAACAAGGAAATGTTTTTAAAACTTTTGCCTGCGTATAAAAAAGATATCATTGAGGAGAATCATTGCCTCTCTTTTATTAAAGATGTTGAAAAGTTATTGGCCAACAATAAATTTACCGAAGCTGCTGCACTTAATGATTTTATAAAAACAATTGCTTATGCTGTTAATGATACAGGAGGCAAATCGCTTACCTGGGTAATTGCAGCAGAAATAAACCATAAGCAGGATAAATATGATATTGCTGTACCGCAATGCGATTCCGCAATAAAGTATGCATTATTGGCAAATGAACATGAATATGAATTGGCAGCCATTTCAAAAAAGATATTTTGTCTCAATAAGTTATTACAATTTACAAAAGCAAAAGTCCTGATTCAGGAATTCGAAAGAAAACTTACAGCCTATAAATCAACCCTGGACGAAAAAACTTACAACAGCAATTGGCAGAAAAGATACGAATATGAAGGATCCATGTACTATGCCGAAGGTAATTATGACCTTGCTCTTAAATCTTATGCAAGCCTGATTGATTTAAACAAAGGAATCAACAGTTTTGCATCGTTGTTGAAAAATGCAGAATACCTTGCTTTTATTGGCCGTGTAAATAACGACCAGGGAAAACCATCCGCCGCCTTGGATGCATTTAGAGATGCTGCCCAAACCTACAGGCTTAATTACGATACACTCAATTGGGCAAAAGTGCAAAACGATATAGCAAACAGCTATTATAAACTTGCCAACTACAGTAAATGTATGGCCTACACCGATTCTGCCATGAAAAAATTATTGCAGATCAACGAGTTTAATTATGCTGGTTATTCCAAATCTTTACAAGGAAGCTGTTACTGGGAACTGGGTAAATATGATTCTGCAGTAACAGCTCATCAGGAATCTATTCTATTGCGAAAAAAAGCAAATAACTTATCCGGACAGGCACACTCATGGAAAAGTATAGGACAATTATATTTACTAAGCGGACAAAAAAAACCAGCACTGTTGGCTTATGATTCGGCTGCCCATTTTTACCAGCAATTAAAAGACAGCTCCGGACTTGCCGAAACTTATAATAAAAAAGGCAACGTTTTTTATAACGATGAAAACAATAAAAAAGCCGTAGAGTATTTCGAAAAGGCAAAGGGGGTTAACAGTAAATCTACCATTGAGGCATTGTATAATTTAGGCAATGCATGGTATGCGATAGATTCAGTAAAATCACGTAATTATTATATAGCCTGTATTCAATTAAGTGAAAGCACAAAAAACATTGGTTATCTTTTTGATGCCACACGTAGCCTTGCAAACCTGGCTTATCGTACAGATAATGTAGCCGGAGGCGATAAATTATATGCCACATGCCTTGAATTGAGTAAGCAATTAAATACCGCAAGCAGCTATGGCGATTGCCTGTCTTTAAAAGCGTATGGTTTCAAAACACAATCTCAGTTAGACAGCGCTTTGCTTTATTACAACCAGGCCAAATCTGTTTTTGATACAGCCAGCCAGTCTGGTGTTATCTGGCAACTTAATGGTATTGCCGATGTGTATATCTCTATGGGTAATTTTCCAAAAGCAAAAGAAGCATTCAACAAAGCTATTAAGCTTGCAGAAGAAACCTATAACAATATTGCACTTGGATCAACTTTAGAAGCAACCTCTTTTTTATATGCGCTTACAGGCGAGTTTAACGAAGGTTTAAAAAACAGTGATAGTGCCCTGGCAATATTCAGCAGCTCGGATAATATTGTGAGACTGGCAAATACTTATGCATCAAGAGGTACACTTTATAAAAGCATGGGCGAGTATAAGAAATCAATCAACTCATTTTTAATAGCCGATAGCTTATATAAAGATCAGGAAATACTTGAAAGCAGGGGCGTGGTTGCGGCAAATATAGGCGTAACATATTTTACCCAGAGTGATTATGCGAACGCATTAAAATACCAAAGGCAGGCCTTCGATCAACTTAATAAAGGCGTAAACAATGAATCTTATCTTTTAGCCAAAGGAAATATTGGAGAATATTTATTTTATTTAAAAAAGTACAGCGAGGCTGAAAAAGAATTGCTGGAAGTATATCCAATAACAAAAGAGAAAAAATTATACCGGGTAGCATCTGGTATAGCCCTCAGCCTGGGTAAATTGTATTACGAAACAAAGCAAACAGAAAAATCAATTGTCTATTTTGAATATGCAGCCGAATATGCAAGCAGCAGTGGAGAAAAAGAAAAAGCTATTGAGGCATTAACCTTTCTGGGACAAATTGATAAAGACAAGGGCAAAACAGAAAAAGCAGAAAATGATTTTAGAAAAGCCGCAGCCATTGTTGCAGAATATAAAATTGCTTTAGGATGGGAGCCATTTTATCAGCTCGGAATTTTATACTACACACAAAATAAATTTGACAGCGCTGTAAAGTATTTTAAACAGGCGGTAGAGCTGCTTGACAAAAACACAGAAAATTTGTATGGGGGAGAAGAGGCCCGTAAAATTTTTAATAATGACCCTAAAAAATCTGACCTCTATAATAAGATAACATTCTCTTACTTCAACATGGGCAATATAAACCAGGCCTGGGCTTATGCCAACAGAAGTAATATTGCAGGAATAAAAGAACTTTCGGGTTCGTTATCCGCTTCATCAAATAACGAAGAAAAAAACGAAGCACTCAAAAAACTGCTGGCTATGCAGCAATCTAAAAAGGCTTTGGAAAACACGCTTGAAAAACAGGAGGGATTGGCAAAAGAAGAAACATTAAAGAAGATAGAAATTGTGGAAGCTGATTATAACAATTTCCTAGAGGATGTGGTGGAAAAATACCCGGAGTTGAGCGTATACTTTACAAAGTCAAATGCAGATGAATTTAATAACTACAAAAGCAAGTTGCCTAATGATGTGGGTGTGTTATTATACCTGCTTAATAATAATACCTTAATGATATTTTCTTTGACCAGGGAAAAACTTTCGGTTGATACCATGACGGTTGATGTAACGGCTAAAGTGAATTCTTTTATTGAAGCAATAAAAAATACATCAAAGCAAACCGGTACCGGGGCGCTGGCTGTAAGATCTGAACCGGTAGATGAAGAAAAGCCAGCCGGCAATGTTGAATTTAAAGATCTTTCAGCCCAGTTATACAATATGCTGATAAAAACAGTTGCCGATAAAATTAACGGCAAGAAAAAATTATGCATAATCCCCACAGGTGTTTTCAGTAACATGCCTTTTCAATGCCTGGGTACTAAAACATCCAATAACAGCTTTAAATTTTTGATAGAAGATTACAGCATTTTTTACACCAATAAAATGTCGGTATTTAATACTGGCGAAAAAGAGACTCCCCCAAAATCAAACATGAACTCCTTTGCAGTATTTGGTGTACCGGATGCAACCTTAAGTTTTAATATAGATGAAGCAAAAGAAATTGGAAAAATTTTAGGATCAGATTCAACTGTATATTCCGATGCAAGGGCTACCGAAAGTATGGCAAAGCAAAGCCTTCGAAATAAAAAGTACATTCACTTTGCCACACACGGCGTGTTAAATTATTCATCAGATTATTCGCAATCTTACCTGAAACTTTTACCCGATAAAGACACCAGTAATGGCAACAACGGGCAATTAACCATGAGAGAAATTCAGGGACTGGGAATAAGCGATTGTAACATGGTGATACTTTCTGCATGCCAGACGGCTGTAAGCAAGGCGTTGGTAAAAGGCTGGAATATTTCACCGGCCAATTCGTTTTTGGTTAGTAATGTAAAAACAGTTGTAGCCAGTTTGTGGAAAGTAGCTGATGAGCCAACGGGATTATTAATGCAATATTTTTATGAAAATCTTTCTTCGTCTGCATCTGTTAATAAAATAGATGCACTGCGATTGGCCCAGGTTAAATTAAGCCAGAATCCACGTTTCAGCCATCCAAACTATTGGGGAGCATTTGTATTGTATGGTGATTGGCGGTAAATAAATACCCTCTGGAGGGTATAGAAATAAATTTTGAAGCGTTTAATTTTAATTAAAATAAATACACAATTATGAAAAAGGTTTTTTTACTGATGGGTATTGTTGTTTTGTTTGTATCGGAAACAAAGGCACAAAAAACACTGCAGGGCTCAAAGCCATCCAAAGCCCCGTGTACAACACTTACAAGCAGCGCAATGCTGCCTGTAGCAATAGACACAACTAAAGGAAGAAGCGTTGCAAATAACGATGTAGCATGGGAAAACGGCGATGTGATACTCGTAAAATTTATGGACAATGCTGGTAGCCAGCAGGTACGTGATATGATCATGCGTTATGCAAAAACCTGGGAGCAATATGCCAATATCACATTTAAGTTTGTGCCCGATAATACACCCGTAACAAACATCAGGGTTAAGCTTGGCAGCAAGGAAGACAGGCTTGGCCATAACTCTCAACTAGGCATTCAGTGTAATGATATTCCTCAATATCAACAAACACTTAACCTGGATACTTCAGATTTTATAGATTATAAATCATACGTAGATCAGTATAAAAACGGAGGTCCATTTTTGCAATACCTGAAAAATAAAGGAACTGATTTTAAAAACTATACTTACAGGGATTTGTACAGAGATGTGATTGCTTTTAAAGATCCTAATGTAAAATGGAACTACAACTCCATGCAGGGTACAACCACACACGAGTTTGGCCATGCTTTAGGCTTGCTGCACGAGCAAAGCTATCCGAGGGGTATAAAGTGGAATAAGGATACGGTATATAAATATTATGCTAAATACCAGGGATGGGATAAACAGAAGGTAGATTATAATGTAATGGGAGCAAGCGATATTTTTTACACAAACGGAACCTCTTATGACCCACTTTCAATTATGCACTACCCTGTGGAAGCATGGCAAACCGTTGATGGTTTTGTTGTAGGGTTGAACAACACCATGTCTGAGGGCGATAAAAAAATAATTGCAGCCCTGTATCCTAAAGATAAAAAAGTATCAACCCTGGCTGTTCCTAAAATTGAAATTACTAATATTGGTTATGGCGAAGTGAAGACAGATAATGTAAAGAAAGGTATCCTGATCTATCCATCATTTGATATAAAAACAAGCGCCATTTTAGGAAATGTATATTTTGTAGCAAGGCTGACTACCGAGGACGGCCTGTATTATTTACCCACAACAAATGAAAATTACAGCTGGAACAAAATGGCGGCTACTTATGTTAAAATGAGATTGCTGCCAAGCTCTAAGGCAAGTTATAATAAGAACGGGCAAAAAAATCTTGAGCTGTTTTTCCCTTACAAGGAAATGCCCGATCTAGCTGGGAAAAAAGTAAAAATTCAGTTTTCGGTTTACCAGGATGACGTGGTAAACAACAGGTATCAAAAACTTACTTTTAATTTCCTTTCATCTCCGTTAACTATATCGAAATAAAAAAGTAAAAGTATTAATAAAATCGGCCATCGTTAATTAATGATGGCCGATTTTATTTAAACTATAAATGCTTTTGTTATTTATTTGCAGCAATCACCATTCTTAATTCACCATAACTGATCTCTTTTGGTAAATTATCAATTAATGTTTTATGGCTGGCAACGCCATGTTTGGCGATAGCTTCAACTATTAATTTTTGCTTTTCTGTTGTAACTAATTCATTAATGTCAATTTCACCGGTACCTACAAAATGAGCCAGGTGCCCATCAATGGTGCTGGTAGATAAATTCCTTTCTTTAGCAATTGAAGCAATATCATTTCCGGCTTTGTACAATTGGAAAGAGACAGTTTTTGTATCTGTTTTAGGTTCCGTGCTTTTTAACTTTTTTTCTTTTTTTGGATTACCGGACTTTGCATCCATATTGGTTTCCAGGCCATGTCTTTCACAAAAACTTTCAACCGCTTCCAAAATTTCATCACCATATTTTTCTGCCTTGGCTTTACCAAAGCCGCTTATCTGCATTAGGTCTTTTTTAGTTAGCGGCAGGTATGTGGCAATTTCCTGTAAAGAAGTTTGGTTTGCCACCATGTAAATAGGCTGGTCATTTTCTTTACAAACCATGTTTCGCCAACGCTTTAATGTATCATACAGCTCAGCATTTGAAAGATCCGTAACAGATTCTTTCGTCTCCACCGCATAGCAGGTTAAACTAAACCTCGGTTGAACATATTTTAATTTATGCTGTAAAAAACCGGTTACGGAAAAAGGTTGTTTACAATATTGCATATAAAAATTACTGTTGTATAAAGCCAGCGCCAGTTCATTTAATTTTTCATTTATGGGTGTGGCAGCTTCCTTATGTTCTGTATTTATGGGATGCGTTTTTAATTCACGTATATAAGTTTCAAACTTTGGAATAAAATGATTGGCAGCATCTGAAATTCTTTTTTGAAGTGCTGCATTGTTTTCAATTACCGCTTCTTCCTTCATTAAATAGGCAATATGCCCAATGAATTTTAAACCAACTTCTTTATCTGCTAAAATATGTTGTCTGAAATTCTCTACCCATGTTTTTGAACCGGCATTTAATTTATCCAGGTGCTGCTGTATTTGAAAAGCCAATTGTTCAATACCGGAAACGACTTCGCTAAAAGAAAAAATTTCCTCCAGCAATTGTTGTGTAAATAATTGCCGGGCTCCGGCAAAACGATCGGGTAATGAGCCTTTATATGAAAGTGATTGCTGACCCTTAATAACATTTTCATTACTGTGAATAGCCGAAGGCGCAATTTTACTAAGCAATACAATGCCAGCCAAACTGGTGCACCTGCTTAATGCCACATACACCTGCCCGCTGCTGAATGCTGCCCCGGCATCAATCATCACTTTTTCAAAAGTAAGGCCCTGGCTTTTGTGTATGGTGATGGCCCAGGCAAGGCGCAATGGATACTGCGTAAATGTTCCCAAAGTTTCCTGTTCCAGTTTACCATCTGCACGGCTTAGGGTGTAGCGGCTGTTCTCCCAGGTTTCTTTTCCAACCTCAATTTCGGTACCGTCGCAATTAACAATAATTTTATCTTTTGTGAGCTCTTTAACCACACCAATCTTACCATTGTAATATCTTTTTTGAATGAGGTCATTTTTTAAGAACATTACCTGAGCCCCTTCCTTTAAACTCAGTTCAAAATCCACCGGGTACATATTTTCCGGAAAATCATCTTCAACCACAGCTTTATAATTAAAGCTTACGCCATTTAATTTGTATAATTCCTGTTCATTTATCTGGTCGGCCTGTTTGTTGTGAGAAGTTAGCGTAATATATTTTTCATCCCGGTCGGGCCTAAAAGTTGGGTCAAACCGCAAATGCAGATCTTCAAAATCATCTGTATCCATATGATTATTACGCACCTTGTTTAAAAGCCTTACAAAACTGTCTTCTTTCTGTCTATAAATTTTATCGAGTTCAATCAATAAGGGCAATTGTTCCTTTATGGCCATGCTGTCAAAAAAGAATGGCGACTCGTAATATTCATTTAAAATACTCCACTCCTGGTTTTGCGCTACTGGCGGCAACTGGTGCAGATCACCAATGCATAATAACTGTACACCACCGAAAGGCAGATGATAATTTCTTCTTGTGTGTCTTAAAATCGTATCAATAGCGTCCATCACATCGCAACGCACCATACTTATCTCATCAATCACCAGCAATTCCATTTTGCGAAGCAACTGCTGCCGCTGCTTGTTCTGCCTGATCTTGGCTAACAGGTCTTCTTTATTATTTTTTGTGGGCAGAAAAGGATGAAAAGGTAGTTGAAACAAACTATGGAGTGTTACACCACCGGCATTAATAGCAGCCACGCCGGTTGGGGCTGCCACCACAATATTTTTGGTAGAATTTTCTTTCAGGTATTTTAGAAAAGTAGTTTTGCCGGTGCCGGCTTTACCGGTAAGAAAAATATTTTCGTTCGTTTCAGTTACAAAACGGTAGGCAAGTTCGAATATTTCGTTGCGTTCTATTGTTTGCATTGCAATAAAGATAAGAGGAGATAATAAGAAAAGAACGCCGGCTTAAAAGTTAACCGGCGTTCTTAATACTTAAGCAGAAATTTCTGCTTTGCTTCCCAACATCAAAATCTCAGTTACCTGCACCTCGGTTGAGTATTTTTTATTGCCATCTTTATCGGTATAGCTATTGTTAATTAGCTTGCCTTCAATGGCAACTTCTTTTCCCTTGGTTAAATACTTTTCGGCAAGCTCTGCCACTTTACCCCAGGCAACTAAATTGTGCCAGGTTGTTTCGGTTACTTTTTCTCCCTTGGCGTTGCGGTAGCTTTCGTTTGTAGCCACGCTGAAACGTGCTAATTTTTTACCGCTTTCGGTTGTTTTTACTTCTGGTGCGTTGCCCAGGTTACCAATCAGTTGAACTTTGTTTTTTAATGCGTACATAGTTTTAAGTTTTGTGCGCCCCCATCTCCGCCTCGGCGGAGTGTTATAGGGAGAGCGGGTTTTTAATTTATTTCAATCAACCAGGTTTGACGTCATTTCCGATTGACAATGCAAAGATGGGGTTGCCCAAAAGCGATAGCCGGAGATTATCCCTTTACTTACCTGTATAAGCGTATGTAAACGGTTGTATCGGAAATGTTTTGTATATTTAATATATCAAAACCCTTATCTGTACTATGTTACAAGAAAAAGAAACCAAAGCCTGCCTGTTTTGCGAAAAGCCGGTAAAAGGCCGTAGCGACAAAAAATTTTGCGATGATTATTGCCGGGCAGCCTATAATAACGAACTAAAAAGCGCTGCCAATAACTATATACGCAACGTAAATAACGCACTTAGTAAAAACCGCCGCATACTGGAAAGTCTGTTGCCAGAAGGTGAACCAACCGCCAAAGCCAGCCGGGATAAACTGATTGAAAAAGGATTTCAGTTTAAGTACCACACACATATATATACCACCAAAACAGACAAGACTTATTTTTACTGTTATGAGTATGGATATTTACCGCTGGAGAATAACTGGTATTTAATTGTAAAGAAAAATGAAGAATGACATGCCCCGGAAAATAATTTATTCATATTACACATCTGAGCTTATACCGGTATAATGAAGTAGTTTTACAGGCTTAATTAATGAAGTTGCGATTGTTTTTAAATAGAATTACAGGCGGTATAATAATTTTGGTATGTGCATGTTGCGTTTGGCAACAAACCAATGCACAATGCGCTACACCCATTAATATTTTTCCATACACCGAGGGTTTTGAAACAACCAACGGCGGCTTTACAACCGGCGGCACAGCCAGCGACTGGGCATGGGGCACACCATCCAAACCAGTTATTACCGGTGCAGCTACCGGCACCAAATGCTGGATAGTTGGTGGCCTTGCAGGCAGCAGTTATAGCGATGGTGAAAGGTCCTGGCTGCAAAGCCCCTGTTTTGATTTTACAGGATTACAACATCCATACATTTCATTTGCTGCTTTTTGGGAGATGGAACAACGTTTTGATGGCGCCGGTTTTCAATACTCAACCGATCTGGGCGCCAGCTGGACGAATGTGGGCTCTGTATCCGATCCGGTAAACTGCTTAAACAGCAATTGGTTTAATTTTTCGCCCATAACAAACATGAACGGCCTTACAACAATAAGAGATGGCTGGTCGGGCAATATACAACCAACTGCAGGTAGTTGCCTGGGCGGTAATGGCAGCGGTCGGTGGGTAAATGCACAACACACTATGCCGGCACTTGCGGGTGTGCCCAATGTAATTTTCAGGTTTATTTTTGGAGCAGGTACACAATGTAATGCCTATGATGGATTTGCTGTTGATGATATTATGATTGGCGAAGCGCCGCCAAACAATGCATCATTTACGTACTCATGTGTAAACAGTACAACAATAGCATTCACTAATACATCTGTACTTTGCCCTGCATTTACCTGGGATTTTGGAGATCCTGCATCGGGGCCCGTAAACAACTCATCTACCTTAACAAACCCAACACATACTTTTAGCGGACCAGGAACCTATACAATTAAATTAACAGCAACAGGTCCGGATAATGCTCTTTCTGTATTTATATATCCGAACGATATAAACATACTTGGCGTAACAACAACCATAACAGGCACCAATAATTGCGCCGGCGATAACAACGGTTCTGCTATGGCTAATGTAATTCCGGCGGTAGCCGCACCATTTTTTTACAGCTGGAATACAACACCCCCGCAAATCACACAAACAGCAACCGGCCTTACCGGCGGAACTTATACCGTAACTGTTAACGCATTAAACAGTTGCCAAACCACCGCTACTGCAATTATAACAACACCGACTGCATTGGCACATACGGTAAATATTATACACCCCGGCTGCGGAGTTTTAACCGGCACTGCAACCATTAACGAAACCGGTGGCACGGCACCATATACCTACGCATGGTCTCCATCGGGGGGTATTGGCCCAACTGCCAACGGACTTGCACCCGGCAATTATACCGTTACTGTTACCGACAGCAAAGCCTGTTTTGAAAATATTGATATTGTTATAGCCACAGCGGCTACGCCAACCATCAGCATCACCAATAAAAAAGATGCAGGTTGTTTTGGTGTAAACAATGGCAGCGCAACAGCCCTGGCAAGCGGCGGTAACCCGCCATTTTCCTATAGCTGGAATACGGTGCCGGTGCAGAACAGCGCAACGGCCATCAATCTTGCCGCAGGTATGTATACAGTTACGGCAACCGATAATACAGGTGGTTGTGTTGTATCAACATCGGTACAAATTACAGAACCCACCAGCGGCAGTTGCGGCGATGTGTTTTTCCCCAATGCATTTACGCCCAACGGCGATGCCACCAACCCCGACTTTGGCGCCCTGGGCAATGTAGCCGCCATCAGCAATTATCTGTTGCATATTTACAACCGCTATGGCGAGTTGATTTTTTACACCCGCAACCCTTTTGCAAAATGGAACGGTTTGTACAAAGGCAAACAACTTAGCGGCAGTTATGTGTGGGTGGCCAGCTTTATGTATAAGGGTACTATTAAAAGAGAAGAGCGGGGATCGGTTATGATAATCAGGTAATTTTATTACCTACCCCAGCTTACCCATCAGCAAATTTTTATACAATTCATTTTCTTTTTTAAGGTCGATGATCTGCTGCTGCAGGTCCTGCTCCAGTGGTGTGCTGCTTTCCATCGGAAACTCCCGACTTAACCAGGCAAAAAAATCAAAGTTAAGCACCTGGCCCAGCTTCCACATCAGCGCTGCATGCATAGATTGCTGCCTGATATACTGATTGGCGGCGGTGCCGTTTACATTCAACTGGCGGCAAAGCCAGGCATTGGAAAGCCTTTTTTCCTTTAATAACTGCTTTAGCTTAACCCCAACATGTGGCAAAGGCTTACCGGAAGTAATATACATTTTACGTAATTGGGGCATATTTGAGGTTTTATACTGATAAATTTAGGCAAAAAATGTAAATCTTTACGTAATAAACCTAAATTTTTAGGCTTAAAACATAATAATTTATGCAGTAAACCTAATAAATATTGTTATAAACGTAATAATTTACCTAATAAACCAAATAGTTTATATAATTAACGTAAAATATTAGGTAATAAACCTAAATATTGGGGCTATTAAGTACTTCAGACTAAAACAATATTACTTTCAAACGTAGATATATTGAATATTAGTAGTTTGAAGGAAAAGGGTTGTGTATATTAGAGGTAATTTTCAAAGTCAAAAACTTTTGATGTAATTCCTGGCTTCAACAACATTAGTTAACACCAAACTTTTTAAAATGAGAAAAGCAATAAACTTTCTGTTATACCTGGCACTTATTTCCTTATACAGCTGTAGTGGTTCAGATACTTACAGGGGGCTTTGGAAAGCACTTGACGAAAGAGGAGAAAAATTTGAAATTAACTTCGATGCAAAAAGCTTCACCATAAAAGACAGCACCGGCAAGACAGACGGCTATCAATACAAACAGAATTCTGTCTCCATTAAAAATTCTACCGCAACCTATGGCATCCAGGTAAGTGATGGAAAATCGTATCAAATTAATTTTCCTATTGCAAACGATGAAACCATGGGTGTTATTAAAGATGCTTCAGGCAGGCCTCTTTATATCATTGGCCGGTCAAGGTATGTACAGTATGAAGAGATTTATGGGCTGAAATAAAACTTACTCCCTGGTTGGTGAGGGCACAGATCGATATCTATACCGAAAGCCCCGCAGTATGGCTGCCTGTCAACATTCTAAAACCTTCAACTTCCGTTTTTGTTTCTTCCGGATAAATTGTTTCACCGGTTGACATATCATCTACCTCCAGTTCAATCCTCCTCGTAATATCACTTAAAGAAGAAAGGCGCTCCAGGGTATAAGGGATCGTATCGAGCCCCGAAGCAAATTTTAAAATATAACTGTAAATACCAAACAGGCTGCCGGCCATAATGGTGGTGCTGTGCAGGTTTTTTGATGCAATTAATGAAACCGCAATTACCAGCAATACCATTATTTCCATAAAACCAAAGTTCCAGGCTTCTTTATCTGAAATGCGTATCTGCCATTTGCGTAAATTATTATAGTGATGGCGTATGACGTGGTTGTTGCCGGTACTGATGATGTCTACCTGTTTTTCCAGCTCATCATTTTTAAGTTTGTTAAGCCGCAACATTTTTTTACCGTACAACATGCTGATGATGATTACCGGAATGGTAATGCCCAGGCAAATAAGTACAACCGTTTTATCGTAAAAGAAAAGTATGATAAGTGAACCGAGAATATTATAAGCAGCTTCAATTACATACACCAGATCGTGCTCTAAAAAATCTACAAACTCACGGGCCAGGTTGCTGTGGGCACTTAATTTAGATACATCGTTCTTTAAATAACGGCGGCTTAAAAATTTGGTAACTAACGATGTGTAAATGGCGGTATAGGTACGGGTATCAAACATGTGGCGGATGGTACCAATTACGAGGTAAGCCAGGTGAACAAGGGTAAGTACGATCAGGCCATGGTAACTTCCTTTTATCAGGTCGTTAATGGCTTCGCCAAAAAAGTAAAAGCGCAATAATCCGCCCAGCATTTCCAGGGAGAATAAGGAGTATGTAAATATCAACTGATATTTATGCTTCATCATCAGGTTACGCAATATTTGAAACTTCGACATAGTTCTGTTCTTTTGATTCTGCAATCATGGTTAATAAAACCCCGTAAAGGAGAGTAAGTAATGGGTGGTTAGTAAGACCGGGGAAATGCTGGTGAGTTTAATCCTTGCGCTGGTTTTCTCTTTCTGTTACCGAATTATGGGTAATTCCGGTAACCCATCCACAACAATTGGCTGCACCGCAGCGGCAGTTAAAGGGCTCCATATGTTCATCCAGGAAGCTTGCGTAGTTGAGGGTTAGTTCTTCGCCCTGCTGAATATTTCGCAGAGCCACTACATCTAAGCCTTCATAAGCGGTGTTCGGATCGCAACTGTGATTTTGTGGTGCCCAGTTTGCCGGGTTATTATCCCAGAGCAAAAATACCTCTTTACTGAGCGGATAAGCGTATTTTCTAAATGTTTCCTTTTCCTTAACATTCCAATAACGCTCAACGTGGCTACGGGTTACAATACGTTGGGCCATCTCCTCTCCCCTGAAAATCAGCTCTTTAGCAGCAATATTTCGGGTGGCATAAATACCATAACCGGCAATGGCATTGCCCTTCATAGTGTATTTTTTCTGATTGCGTTGGTGGCGGGCAATACCCTCGTTCACTATCTTTTTAAGAAAACCAGCCTGGCCAACGCCATCTGCTTTTAAGATATAATCGGCCGAGCCCTCGTACCCATCTTTATAAAAAACCGAGCAGGTAAAATTTATTTCCAGGAAGAAGATATCATTTTGGGCATTCACCCTGAAGTCGAGCCGGGCATAACCTGCACCGCCAAAACCCTGGAAAATTTGCAGTGCGGCATCTTTTAGTGCAGCTTCCAGCAAAGGGTCGTTGCAGGGTATGTTTGCTTCGGGATGCAGCTCTGATGTTTTTAAGGCATAGGTTTTAAATGCAAAACCTTCCGGGAAAATATATTCGATGGGTTTAAATACCGTACAGGTTTTTTCATCATCGGCATTGGCAACCAGCATTACCGTAAATTCTCTTCCCTGTATATATTCTTCAACGAGTAATGGCCCGTATTCATCCAATATCTCTGTGCATTTTTGCAGCAAATCTTCTTTGGTATATACCAAAGAGTGCTGATCAATTCCCAAACTATCGCCGGCTTTATCGGGCTTAACAAATAAAGGGTATTGCAAATGAGCGCAATTTTTTTCCAGGCAATCCAGCGTTTCAATCAATGCAAATGCAGGTGTTTTTATGCCGGCAACATAAGCCACATATTTCATCAGGTCTTTGGGAGGATCGTATAACAAAGATGTTGGGCCGGTAAAAGGAAGATTAAGCAACTCCATAAAATAGATCACATCAATGGATGGGATGCTCCACTCCAGGTAACCTTCGCAAAGGTTTACAAAAATATCGTAGTTTTTTTTCTTAAGTTCTTTAAGTTGTTTGTAGGTAGATAATTTATTCAGCAGTACATGATCAAATATTGCTTCGGGCATTAAATGGCTGATATCCCGTGGCGGATCGTAGTTTTGATAATCAACATCGGAAGTGGAATAGTCGGGTTGCAGTACACAGATTTTCATAGAAATATTAAGCTATTCGCCTTTTTAACTGGCTTGCCGACAGGCGGGTGAATGCATCATTAATAATTTCGGCTACCAGTTCGGTAAATGTATTTCCGCTAAAGCGAAGAATGGCGCCTATTGATGTATAATCTTCATCTTCACTTAAACCGCATTGGGCATTTACTTCCAGCACATATAATTTACCGGTTTCCTTATCCATTCTTATATCTGCCCTGGTGTAGCCGCAACCTTTGCAGGCAACGTATGCATCCCAGCTTATCTTTTTTATTTCATCAATCAAAGAAGCGTCAGGCAAAGCATATTCATAAAAATTACCTTCGTTGGGCATGGGTGTTTCGTCTTCATAAATTTCCCAAAGCCTGTCGAACGATAAAAATTTTTCCTGCTCCGGCAAGGATTCATGAAAAACCCTTTCTACCGGCGTATAAATTTTTGCGTTTGTAGGATTGTTGTAAGATCCGGATATCATCACCGTAAACTCGGGTCCGGTAATAAAAGATTCTGCGATCAATCCATCAGCTGCCAGGTCCCATCCGCGGTAGCCATCAAACATTTTTTTTACCTGCTCTTCCAATTCAGCCTGATTATTAACCACATTCTTAATTCCTACGCCCATACTTCCTCCGGAAACAGATGGTTTAACAATCACCGGCTTGCCGAGTAATTCAAAAATATTGTTGATGTCATCTTTATCATGAATGGCTTTCCATCTGGCAGATGGAACATGGGCTTTATCAAAAGCCTTTTTCATAGGTATTTTAGAAGTGGTGATGCGGTAGAAGTATTCATCAGAGCCGGTATAGATCAATCCCTTCTCTTCTAATAATTTTACAACCGAAATACCCGGTGTGCCATTAACCTCATCTCCATCGCACAAATTAAAAACCACGGGTGTTTTATGGCCGAAGTCTTTTTCCTTTACTATGAGTTCTATAATATCGGGATAATCTTTAATGGTAACAGGCTGCCATTTCCATTCAATGTCCAGTTCGGCAAAAGTCTTTTCGTACTCAGCAATGCTCTGGCTGAAATCGTAGTAATAATCAATATTGGCATCGCTGGTTTCTAAAAGCGGTGCCAGTACCCACACTTTAATTTGTTGGAAAGAGACAGAAGACATTAATGGGTTGAACGCAGCCATAGCAATTAATGGGTGGCTACAGGGATAATTTTTGTCGTACCTGTTGCCTGATAAAATCGGTTAGTTTATATTTTGAAAGTGTTTCAACAGAAAGATGCGAAGCACCATTTATTAATTGTATACATGCTGCTGTGCCGCAATTACAAACAAAAGGTTGCGCCATTTCCCATTCGGTACTGGGGTAAAAAAAAGTAAGCTCATCGCCCGGTTGTATGGGCTGCAAACAAACCAGTTCCATACTGGTGGTATTAAAAAAAGCATTGGGGCTACAGCTGTGATTGATGTATTGCAAAAAATCTGGATTCAGTGTAATATGCCTGTTGGTGCCGGTTTGCACGGTCAGGTATGTTGCAAAAGATTGAGTTGTTGCAGCAGTGAATGCACAAATAACATCGCCTGGTGAACAACTGACAGCCGCAAATAAAGATTTTTGATTGGTTTCGTTATTCAGCACAACATCTGCAAAAATGTGCTTACTGATAACTTCGGAAGATGGGGCAGTAACAGAAGTTTTTATCATGCTTTTTTAGATGGGAATGACCCGTAAAAGTTTAAAATAAATTTATTTTATTTTTAGCAAGCATTTCTATTCAGTAAATGTATAAAAGCATTGATTAATAAAAAAGATAAAAGGCAGTTATTATTGAATGGTGGATTAATAACGATATTGTGTGTATAACCGTTTGTAGTAGTTTTATTGCTTAAACGATTTCATTTTATGTCAGAAGAACCCAATCAACCTAATCCCGAATTATTGCTGCAACTGGTAAAAATGAAAATGCCTTTTGGAAAGTATAAAGACAGGCTGTTATGCAATTTGCCGGTATCTTATCTGGAGTGGTTTCAAAGAAAAGGTTTTCCAAAAGGTAAGCTGGGGGTTTTATTAGAAACTTTATACGAGATAAAGATCAATGGGTTGGAAGAATTATTGGAGCCACTTAAAAGGCTATAGTTTATTAATTAGCACAGGCAAAAGTTAGATACACATAAGGATTTATAGACCATTCATCATTCATCTCCCGGTCAATATCTCCATACCTCAGGTCGAGCATATTACCCGATTGATTGATCTCCCAGAGTGTAAGTGGTTTTTTACCCGTTTCGGTTTGTACAATTTCGGGAATCATTTCTTTAAGCATACCGTTCCAACAGAGATGTATAAGCTTTTCTTTTTGTGAAAGCTGCTTATCATTCTTATTACTGTTCAATTCGCTCCAGTCTCTTTGAAAAAAACGGCTGTTGCTCATCAGTAATATTTCGAGGTTGGTAGAATTGTTTTTCATTTTATGAGCTTTAATGCTGCTCAATACTTTGATGCGGTTTTGCAGGAAATGTAATAAAGTAACACTGTAATTTCTTGTTAATAACGAAAAATGAGGGCGGGTGGTTTTAAAAGTATGTAAGGGAAAAGATTTTGGTTTGAGATTTAACGGAAGAGATTCTAATCAGATACAGAGGTTATATAAAACAAAAAAGACCCAACCTGCGTTGAGTCTTTTTGTGGTGTGGGGCGGGATTGAACCGCCGACACAAGGATTTTCAGTCCTTTGCTCTACCAACTGAGCTACCGCACCATCCGTGATATTCAATATTAAATATCGGGCAGCAAAAATAGGGGTTTCTGCTAAATATTCAATCTAAAAAATGCCCTAATTACCGTACTCACATAAGAATTTTATCCGCATCAGTTTCAACTGCTCCCAATTAAAATTACTATCAGCCAGTTCTTCCTGCGCCACCTGCAAAGAAGATGTTTCGCAGCTTTTAAAATAATCCATTATTTCGTCCTGCTCGTATTCATCCACCATTTCATCAATGGCATAATCAAGGTTTAGTTTGGTGCCGCTGGCAACAATGGTCTCCATTTCTTCCAAAAGTTCATCAATACGCAGGTCGCGGGTTTTGGCAACCGTTTCCAGGGGTATCTTTTTATCTATGTTCTGAATGATGAAAATTTTATTGTTATTGCGGTTTACCACACTTTTCATTACAAAATCATCGGGCCTTACCACATCGTTTTCCTCTACGTATTTTATAATTACATCTAAAAAAGGTTTCCCATAGCGCATGGCTTTTCCTTTGCTTACGCCGCTTATTTTTTCCAGCTCGGTCATAGTTGTGGGAAACATGGTAGCCATATCTTCCAGGCTGTTTTCTAAAAAGATAACAAAGGGCGGCAGGTTTTTTTCTTTGGCTACTTTTTTGCGCAGGTCTTTCAACAGCAACATTAATTTTTCATCTGCTGCAGCAGCTTCCGTAGCCGCCTGTTCACTTTCCTCATCATCAGCATTGGCTTCTTCAAATAAATTATTCAACACAATTTTAAATGATGTTGGCTTCTTTAAAAAGGCGGTGCCGGCTTTGGTAATTTTAAGCAAGCCGTATTCAACAATATCTTTTTCAATTAAACCGGCCAGCAACATCTGGCGTATGAGGCTGTTCCAGAAATGATTTTCTTTATCGTTGCCGCTGGCAAAAACATCCAGCTCTTCGTGGCGGTACATTTTAACCTGCGGCGTTGCCTTACCGGCAAGAATGAGTAAAGTATATTCAACCGGAAATTGCTCGCCCAGTGCTTTAATTATTTTTAAAACGATAGCGGCATCGTCTTTGGCTTCAATTTTTTCTTTAGGTTGTAAACAGTTGTCGCAATGGCCGCAGCTTTTTTTATCATCGTAATTTTCGCCAAAATAATGCAGCAGAATTTTTCGGCGGCATACACTGCTTTCGGCATAAGCTACCGTTTCATTTATTAACTGTGCACCCACTTCCCTTTCGCTCAGTGGCTTGTCTCTCATCAGGTGCTCCAGCTTGGCTACATCTTTATGAGAATAGTAGAGAATGCACTTCCCTTCCATGCCATCACGGCCGCCACGGCCGGTTTCCTGGTAATAATTTTCAATTGATTTTGGGATGTTGTAGTGAATTACAAAACGGATATCGGGCTTATCAATACCCATACCAAACGCAATGGTAGCCACTATTACATCCACATCTTCATTTAAAAACTGGTCCTGCCGGTCGGAACGCAGCTTACTATCTAACCCGGCATGATAGGCCACTGCTTTTATACCATTTGCCATCAGCATTTTTGCAAGCTCTTCGGTTGTTTTTCGGTTGAGGGTATAAATAATACCGCTCTTACCTTTATGCTGTTGTATAAACCGAACAATACTTTTATTGGTTTGATCAAGATTTATTTTAGGCTGAATTTCGTAATACAAATTTGGCCTGTTAAAAGACGATATGAATATTTTTGGTTTGCGTAAACCAAGATTCTTAACGATATCGCTTTGTACTTTTGGTGTGGCTGTTGCGGTTAATGCAATCACCGGAATTTTTTCATCAATCAGATCCATCATCTCTCTCAGCCTCCTGTACTCCGGCCTGAAATCGTGGCCCCATTCCGAAATACAATGCGCTTCATCCACTGCAAAAAACGAAATTTTCAATTCCTTAAAAAACGAAATATTCTCTTCTTTGGTCATGGTTTCCGGTGCCACATAAAGCATTTTTGTTTTACCGGTTGTAAGATCGTCTTTTACAATTTTTTGCTGGCCTTTATTTAGTGTACTGTTTAAAAAATGTGCCACATCATCTTTGCTGCTGTAACTGCGTACCAGGTCAACCTGGTTTTTCATTAAAGCAATTAATGGCGATACGATAATGGCAACCCCTTCACTGATCATGGCCGGTAATTGATAACATAAACTTTTACCACCGCCGGTTGGCATAATAACAAACGTGTCATTTCCATTTAAAAGGCTTTCAATAATTTCTTCCTGGGGGCCTTTAAAACCATCAAACCCAAATTGGTCTTGTAACTGTGTAGACAGGTCGGGCTGATTTTTTAAGGCAGCCTTTATTGCAATTTTTGGTTTTGATTCTTTTGCAGGGGATTTCGTCTTCGCCATAATTTTACCTCCGTGGATATTTGTACTTGATAGTGTTAGTTACTCATGCTTTTTTTAAGGGCAGCGAAGTTAACTTAAAACTGACGCAGAATCAACCCTAATCTGCATCAACAGCAATAAATTAACAGTCTGTTTAATTACTTAAGATAAACAAAATAAACCAAGGTGCAAAAAATAGACTTGTAAAATTATTACCCGAAATTATGTAGTTCTGTTACTACAACAGCTGTTCTTTGCATTATGAATGATTTGAAGTAGGTTTGCGCATTACTGATGAATACAGACAAAATTATACCGGTTGCTTTACGCACCATTGAGCTGGAAGCAAATGCCATAAGTGGGTTAAAATTATTCATTAATGAAGATTTTAAAATGGCCGTTAAAGCCATTGCCACCTGTAAAGGAAGGTTGATTGTAAGCGGAATTGGCAAAAGCGCCATCATTGCCCAAAAAATTGTTGCTACTTTAAACAGCACCGGCACCCCGTCGGTTTTTATGCATGCTGCTGATGCCATTCATGGCGACCTGGGCATGATACAAACGGATGACATTGTTTTGGTAATAAGCAAAAGCGGCAACAGCCCCGAGATAAAAGTACTTGTCCCGCTTGTAAAAAATTTTGGAAATACATTGATAGGGATGGTTGGCAATGCTGAATCTTTTCTTGCATTGAACAGTGATATTGTTTTAAACACCACGGTTGAGCAGGAAGCCTGCCCCATTAATCTGGCACCCACCAGCAGTACAACCGCACAAATGGTAATGGGCGATGCATTGGCTGTTTGCCTGATGGAGATAAAAGAATTTAGCAGCAGCGACTTTGCTAAATATCATCCCGGCGGCGCACTGGGCAAAAAATTATATTTAAGGGTAGAAGAAATGGCGGCGCAAAATGCCAAACCAAAAATTTTGCCAACAGCAACTATAAAAGAAGTGATTATTGAGATGACTGCAAAAAGGCTGGGCGCCGCAGTTGTTGTAAATGAAGCAGAAAATATTTTAGGAATTATTACTGATGGAGATCTAAGGAGAATGCTTGAAAAAGCAGATTCATTTGAAAACCTGCAGGCAAAAGATATTATGAGCATTAACCCCAAAACCATTGCAGCAGATGTACTGGCCGTGCATGCACTTGAAGAAATGCGCAGGCACAATATCAGCCAGCTGGTGGTGGATGATAACAATATTTATGCAGGTATCATACACCTGCACGACCTGGTAAAAGAAGGAATCATATAAAAGATGAACAAAAATAATTACGTAGCTATAATGGCCGGGGGTATTGGCAGCAGGTTCTGGCCCATCAGCCGTACAGATTTCCCTAAACAGTTCCTGGATATTTTAAATACCGGCCGTACTTTGATACAGGCCACGTTTGACCGGTTTGTAAAATTTGTACCGGCTGAACATATTTACATCATTACGTTTGAACAGTATAAGGATATTGTTGCCAAACAGATACCCGAACTGCCTGTTGAAAATATTCTTTGCGAACCATCCCGAAAAAATACGGCACCCTGTGTTGCTTATATATCTTACAAGCTGCACGAGTTAAATGCAAATGCAAATTTAATTTGTGCGCCTGCCGATCATATCATTACTGATGAAGAAGCGTTTGAAAAAGTTTGTAAAGATGCGCTGCAGTTTACAGCACACATAAAAGGATTGATAACGCTGGGCATAAAGCCAACCCACCCCAATACTGGCTATGGTTATATACAATACGAGCCACATGCGGTAAGTGATAATGTATATAAAGTAAAGACCTTTACCGAAAAACCAGATAAACAACTGGCAAAAACATTTATTGCCAGCGGCGATTTTTTATGGAATGCCGGCATTTTTGTATGGCAGGTTAAAAATATCATCAAAGCATTTGAAAAACATATACCCGAACTGGCCGAAGTGTTTGAAGCAGAAAAAAATCATTTGAACACAAAGAATGAAAAAGAAGCCATAGAGCGTATCTACCCACAGTGTATAAATGTATCCATTGATTATGGTGTGATGGAAAAAGCAGATAATGTATACATCATTCCATCTGCTTTTGGCTGGAGCGATTTGGGAACCTGGGCAAGCACTTACGAAAACCTGGAAAAAGATTACCTGGATAATGCTGTTGTTGGTAAACATGTAATGGTGATTGATGCTACCAATAATATTATACATGCCGATGATAAAAAACTGGTTGTGCTACAGGGCCTTGATGATTTTGTAGTGGTGGATACCAAAGATGTTTTACTTATTTGCAAAAAAGATAAGGAACAGGAGATAAAAGAATACGTTGCCGAAATAAAAAGGAATAAGGGCGAAAAGTATCTGTAAGTAAAATAAATCTTAAGTTGATACCAACCATACATAGCAAACTCCCCAATGTGGGCACCACCATTTTTACAGTAATGAGTGTGCTTGCCAATGAACACAAAGCCATTAACCTGGGACAGGGTTTTCCGGATTACAACATGAGTGAAGAACTGATTGCGCTGGTGAACAAAGCCATGATGAGCGGGTATAATCAGTATGTACACATGAACGGGCTGCCTGCATTAAGAGAACGGCTGGCCGAAAAAATTACCAGCCTGTATACAACCGCAGTTAATGGTGATACAGATATTACCATTACACCCGGCGGAACCTATGCCATTTACACAGCCCTTACAACTATACTGCAACCCGGCGATGAAGTAATTGTTTTTGAACCTGCTTACGATAGCTATATACCCACCATAGAAATTAACGGAGCGGTGCCGGTTTTAATTCCGCTGGTGTATCCCGATTATAAAATTGACTGGGAACTGGTGAAACAAAAAATTACACCCAAAACAAAACTCATTATCCTGAACACACCGCACAACCCAACAGGAGCAGTGCTGGGTGCAGATGATATTGTGCAATTGCAAAGTGTTGTAAAAGACACCGGCATTTTTATTTTGAGCGATGAAGTTTACGAGCATTTGATATTTGATGGTAAGCAACACGAAAGTATGTTGCGCTACCCTGATCTGTACGAAAGAAGTTTTGTTTGCTTTTCATTTGGGAAAGTGTACAACTGCACCGGCTGGAAACTGGGCTATTGTGTGGCCCCGCCTGCATTGATGAAAGAGTTTAGAAAAGTACACCAGTTCAACTGCTTTAGCTGCAATAGCCCGGTACAGTTTGCGCTAACAGAATTTTTACAACAGAAAGAAAACTATTTGCAGCTTGGTGCTTTTCTGCAACAAAAAAGAGATTACCTGAAAAACCTGATGCAGCAGACAAAATTTAAAGCACTGCCATCTTACGGAAGCTATTTTCAATTATACAGCTACAGCGGTATTACAGATGAAAGCGAAAAGGATTTTGCCATACGCCTTACCAAAGAATACGGCGTAGCCACCATACCAACTTCTGTTTTTTATAAAAACGGAGAAGACAATAAAGTGCTGCGCTTTTGTTTTTCTAAAAACGAAACTACGCTGGAAGAAGCAGCAAACAGGTTGATGAAGTTGTAATTTTACCACAAAGCACACCAGGGAAAGGCACACAAAGAACACGAAGTATTTTGTGTGCTTTGTGAAAAAGCTTTGTGCACTTTGTGGTTAAGAAAACGGCATTTCATCCTTCAAATACACAATTCGTTTAACAAGTTACCCTTCAATTTTTTACATAATTCCTACATACAGTTCCCTGCCACAGTGTTTTTTTAATAATGGACCGCTTTTTGAACTTACTTAATAAATCAAAAGGTGAACATTATGAAAACAGTTAAAAATATATGTGCTGCTTTAATGGTGGCATTTACCATTGCATCGTGTGCAACACCGGTACATGTAGAAAAAGACGACTCGGTAAATCTCAGCAGTTACAAAACCTATATGTGGGTAGACACAAGGTATAATCAAAACGATAATACAACAAGGCCTTCATCTTATGGAGACATTAGTGTAAGAAACGCAGCCAATGCAGAACTAAGAAATGCCGGGTGGACAGAAACATCAAACGATCCGGATCTTCTCATCAGCTATGATGTGCTTGTACAGAATACTACAGCACGCAAATCGGATCCTGTATATACACAATCTTATTCCCGTGCTTATTACAATCCCAGGCAAAGAAGATGGAGTACCATTTATTATCCTTCGCAATTTTTAGGATATAATAATTACGAGGTGCCGGTTAAAGAAGGTACTATAACCATTACTATAACAGATGCAAATACCGATAAGGCTGTGTGGCAGGGCTGGACAACGGAGGAATTAAATTATTCCCGTATTACACCGGAGGAGATAAGCGCAAGCGTGCATAATATATTCAGTAAGCTTAATGTTGGTGCTAAGTAAAAGGTGTCTGGCCACTAAGAACAGCTTTTAAACTTTCAATGTATTTACTAATCAGCCATCTTTTAATTTGCCGGCGTATTAGTATTGGCCTGACACCTAAGCGCCAAACTGCATCAGGTGATGATCAAGGTGTTTGTACATACTTTTGCCCCATTGCTCCGGTGTAAATGTGCCAAACATGGGATGCGGATATTTACCAACATTACCCGGCCCGGCATGGTGAAACTGATTGATCATGCCAACAAGCTCCTGCTTTTCTTTTTCAAAATCACGTTCATCTTTAATAATGAAGTTGGGCGCTGTGGGCAGGTTGCGTTTCCAGGGATCGTCGTTGTGTAATTTATTTTTTATCATCCAGCCAATTATTAAACCCATAAAACTGCGGGGCATTTTTTTATCGCTCAGCGGCACTTTAAATGCTTCTTTGCAATGTGCCAGCATTTGTGCTACAGTCATTTTGCCCCACTGGCGCTGCATTTCGGGTGTAAGTGTATTGAGGCGGTTGATGATCTCTGTGTAAGTGTCTTTATCGAATAAATTTTTCATGAAACGTTATTTATATTTTGCTTTATAATATTTAACAGAAGCGGCTACCATCTTTTTCAGAATATCAACCTTAATGTCTTCTATCTTTTTTATGTACACACAGGCTTTGGCGCTTTTGTGTTTGCCTAATTGTTTTAGCAGTTCTTCCCGCTTTTCAAAGGCAGAAGACAGGTATAAGGCAAACTCGTTTTTGCGTGGAGAGAAACCCACCAACGGCGCATCGCCCTCGTGGCCGCTATCATATACATAATGGTAACTGCCAAAACCAATAATGGCCGGCCCCCACATTTTTGCAGGAAAGCCCGATTGCTTTTCCATAATATCAACAATAGCCAAAGCATCTTTTTGCCTTTCAGCTTCGGGTATCTTTTTAATAAAATCTTTTACACTGACTGTGGTTTCGGTTGTTTTTGCCTGGTACTTTGCCATAATTTTGATTTTTGAAAGAAGGAACTAAAGAAACAAATTTTTTCTGTGATATCAAATACCAAAATATATTGAAGTGCTGAGCCGGTTTATTCTATAGCAAGATCATATTTATCCAAAAGGCCAATAACAGCGGGTAAGGAAAATTTTGCTTTTCGGATTCGGTTTATCTCCGGATCAATGGAATAGTTGTAGGAAGTTCTGAGATCTGCTTTTTCTAAAACAGTATTGTTGAAAGACGCCCTGCTAAAGTCGCAATTATTAAACACGGCTTCGGTAAGATCGGTTTCTGCAAAATCAACTTCGTGCAGACTGCAATCTTTAAAATTTGTTTTCTTAAGTTTTCGTTTGTAAAAGGAAGATAAGTTGAGATGGCAGTTATCAAAATGTACGCTGAACAAAAATTCATGACAATCGTCAAAATGCAAGCCCAGTAATTTGCAGTCTGTAAATGTACAGTCTTTAAAAGCCGTTCGGCCAAGTTTGGCAAGGCTTAGGTTACAGCCAGTGAATGTACAATCTGAAAAATTTATTTTAGAAAGATCCAGGTTTGAGAAATGGCAGTTTATAAAGCTGCAGTTTTCATAATCTGCTTTTGTAAAAACTTCGGTTGTAAAGTCAACCTGGCTGAAAAGCCTATCTTCAATATATGTTTTTTCCATGGTAATCATTTACAACAACTCATACAAGGCCCTCAGCCTTTCTCTCGTCATCTGCTTTTCCCAGTCTTTTCCCAGGGCATTTTCCCAAAGGGGTTTCATACCCAGCGACACATCAATCATCTTATTAAAATCTTCATCGCTTAAACCGGCGCAAATATTTTTCGGTATATCAATGTTGTTCTTCTCCACCATGTATTTAAATTCCTTCACGCCTTCGGGATAAAACTCGTGCAGGTGATCGAACACAATGCAATTACCAATACCGTGTTTGGTGCCAAGCAAATAACTAAGGCCATAACTTACTGCATGTGCCACACCAACCTGGCTGTAGGCAATGCTCATACCACCGGCATAAGATGCCATCATCAGTTTATCATCGCTGCCTGCATCCCAACCATCTTTATTTACATATACATCCCGGCAAAGCTGCAAGGCCTTTTCGCCATAACTTTTGCTGAACTCATTTAAAAAAGTTCCGTTCAAACTTTCAATGCAATGTATATAGCAATCCATGCCGGTATAAAAACGCTGGTTGGCTGGTGCGTTGGCTGTTAATTCCGGATCTAAAACTATCTGATCAAAAGGAGTAAAATCTGAATTCATACCCAGCTTTTTAGTGGGGCCGGTTAGTACGGTGGTGCGGCTTACTTCGGCACCGGTGCCGCTAAGTGTTGGAATGCCCACTTTGTAAACGCCGGCATTTTTCACCAGGTCCCAGCCCTGGTAATCGGCACTGCTGCCGGGGTTGTTCATCATTAAAGAAACGGCTTTGGCTAAATCCAAAGCACTACCGCCGCCAATGCCTATAATACCGCTAACAGTACCAAATTCTTCTTTAAGCTGATTGGCCAGGCTATCTACATAAGTTGTTTTGGGTTCGTAGGTTACATCCACAAAAATAATTTTATCATTGCCACGAACGGGAACACGGTTGGCGAGTTCTTTTCCTTCAAAGAAATGATCAACCAAAAAAACCATGGGAGTATTTGCTTTTCTATGCGGAGCGATGATCTCATCTACCTGGTTAAAAGAACCACGGCCATAAATTACATAGCCAACCATTTTAAAATTTCTGAATGCCATAGATTGATTTTTATACTGCTGCGAAATTACAGGAATTTTGTTTTGCCTGCGGCAAAAAGGATTTACCACAAAGACACAAAGGTTTTGCTTTCGGCAAAAGGGGTTAGCCACAGAAGCACAGAAACACAGAAAAGAATTTGCGGTTGGCAAAAATTAAGTTCCAATCGTATTGAAAAATCAGGAAAAAAATTCATCTTGTTATAAATTAATTAATATGCCTAAAAAGGAAGAAAGAATCACCCTTGCAAACATAGATAATAAAACGGCGCTTGCGTTAAGCTATCAGGCTTTTAAAGATCTGGGCTGGTCTGTTTTATTTGCGGGAGAAGAAATTTTACAGGCGCAAACCTCTAATAGCTGGAATACCAACCCTCAGCATGTTATAGTAACATTATCGGGTAATGAATTGGTTGTAAGCAGCGAAATGATTAAAAATGAACTGGCAGATATTACCGGGAAGAATAAAAAAAACATCAATGCATTTATAGAAGCTTTTGAATTGGCAAAAAACAACATAGAGCTCGGTGCAATAGAAGCCAATAAGCAAGCAATAAATGAACTGCAGTCTGCAACCAAAATTGTTATGGAACAGGATATTAAAGAAGCAGAAGAGATTGATAAGGCCATGAATTTATCGGGCAGCAACCTGTATATTACTTATGCCATCATGGCTATTAACATGATTGTATTTATATTGATGGCTGTAAATGGTGCAGGCATTTTTGAACCGAACGGCTATGTACATATTAAATGGGGAAGCAATTATACACCACTTACCTTAACCGGCGATTGGTGGCGGCTTGTTACAAATGTGTTTATACATTTTGGAATTATACACATAGCAATGAATATGTATTGCCTGTATATGGTGGGTGTTTACCTGGAGCCAATGTTGGGTAAGGCAAGATATATTGCAGCATACCTGTGTACCGGTGTGCTGGCAAGCATTGTAAGTCTTTGGTGGCATAAAGACGGGGTGAATAGTGCCGGTGCATCGGGTGCAATATTTGGGTTGTACGGTTTGTTTTTAGCATTGCTTACAACAAAACTGATACCCGAAAAAGTAAGGAAAGCACAGCTGCAAAGCATAGGAATATTTGTGGTGTACAACTTAGTTTACGGAATGAAGGGTGGCGTAGATAATGCTGCACATATTGGCGGATTGATAAGTGGCTTTATTGCAGGTTACCTGTATGCTATCAGTATTAAAAAAGAAAGACAGGAACAAAAAGCAGCCTGGGTTTTACCATTAATAGTAATTGCTACTATTGGTACAGCTGTGGGATATTTGAGTAATAATAAAAAATCTGACTCGGAGAGAAACGCTGGTTTAAGTGAAGTAAGATCGGCAAGCTATAAAGACGTCGAAAAGTTTGGTGAAGATTATAATGAAATAATCAGGTTGCAGAATGAGGCCTTAGAACCACTTAAGAAGAACCTCAGCGACGAACTTTTAGAAAAAAACCTTTCGGTGAATTCGATGCCTTTATGGAATCAGGCAGAAGCGATAGGCAAAAGAATGCAAAGAATGGATGTAAGCCCCGAGATGCACCAGAAAATCGATCTGCTCATGGAATATATTGCACTTCGAAAAAAGGAAATAGAAATTATAACAGATATTGTTGTCAACAAATCAGCCATTGGAGATCAGCAATTGAAAATTACCAGAAACAAAATGGATGAAGTTTTGGAAAAACTTAAATAGTTAGAGCAACCTTGCTGCCCTTACCAAATCTTCCGGGGTATCAATCTCTATACCCATGTATTCGGTAACGATCATTTTTAGGGAGATGCCATTTTCTAAATAGCGCAGGCATTCAATTTTTTCTGCTGCTTCAAGCGGCGTAATTGGCCAGGCAGTAAAATTTAATAAGGCCTGCTTGCGGAAAGCATATACACCAATATGTTCGTAATAAACCGGCGTAATATTTTTGTCTCGATGGTAAGGTATGGGGCTGCGGCTGAATATAAGCGCATTCATGTTTTTATCTACAGCTACTTTTACGTAATTGGGATCGGCAATAAAATTTTCTTCGTGCAAAACCTGCATTAATGAAGCAACCTGTACGCTTTCATCTTCAAAAACCTCTAATAATTTTTCGAGCGGTTCTTTTTGTACAAAGGGTTCATCGCCCTGCACATTTACCACAATATCTACATCCATTGTGGCAATGGCTTCTGCAATACGGTCGCTGCCGCTTTCGTGTTCTTTAATGCTCATTACGGCTTTGCCGCCGTTGTTTATAATTTCGTTGAAGATGATCTCACTGTCGGTAACTACCATTACCTGGTCAAATAAATTGGTGGCAACGGTATTGTTGTAGGTATGAAGGATAACAGTTTTATCGCCCAGCATTTGCATGAGCTTGGCAGGAAAACGGGTGGCAGCATAGCGTGCCGGTATCATAGCAATTTTTTTCATAAGGCAAATATAATATTATACGCCCGAGGTCCAGAAAATAACGGCCTGTGTACCCAGTGTAAATATTTCAAATTCGGTAATGGCGCCTTGCTCTAAAACAATTTTTATTTTTTGTACAGGCCCCGGCTTACCATCGTATTTTTCTCTCTGAACTTCAATTGATTTACTGCCGGCCTCAATTTTTGTATTTGTGTTTTTTACAGGGAAGGGATCTTTTTCACTGATGAGGTCGGGATACTGGCCCAGCAAACGCACTAATAAAAAGCATTGCTCAATGGTAAAATCGGGCAACAGGCAAAGATTGGAACTGTTTTCATATCCTTTTTCTTCCTGCCACTCCATACCGTTTTTGAACAATTGTTTGGTAATAGTTGATTCGCCCATTTCATTTAAAGCGGCTTCCGATTTTTTTATCAGCAACGGGCTGCCTGCTTTTGTGCTTACTTGCGAAAAATAATCGCTGAGTGTTTTTACGCCGGCTTTTGGTGCAGGCATTGGTAATACGTAGCTGTTTACAATATAGCCCGTCTTGTTATTGTATTTCACCTTCCACCAAAAACCATTAAAACCTTCGGTGGCAATAGCAACCTGTTGACTTTCGTCGGCAATGGTAACCAGTTTTTCTCCGTAGGCAATTTTTTCTAAAATCTTTGCATTGGTATTGGGTTGTTCACGCATACTGAGGCCGGCTTTTGCGGCAGCGTAATACGTGAATTGCGAAAAGGAAACAAACGATAAAAAGATTGCTGCTACAGAAACAATGATTTTTTTCATCAGTATTAAATTAAAATGAAGGTGGTAATTCGCTGAAATATTTTTTACAGGCTGTACAACGGTAGCCCTTGCTGTAGGTGGATGTTTGTCCAAACAAAACCTGGTTTTTTAATTTACCCCAAAAATTGGTGGGGTTATTTGTTTTTTCTTCAACAATTAACGAATGGCTTTTGCACCTGGGGCAGGCAATGTCTTTTAAGTAATCACTTTCAGCTTCTTTCATTAAAGCAACTGCACGGTCAAAATCATTTTCTTCAACCAGTAATTTAATCCCGCCAACAGCCGGGTTAAGCAAGGGGTCCACTGTTACAATATTTTCGTCCTTCATCTGGCACTTGATACCATTCTCGGTAAGCAGGCCCATAGTCATATTGGCGAGCATGTAATTATCGTAAGTAGCTATTATTTTAAAATTCATGTTGAGGTTTTACCTGCCAAAATCATCACCATATTCTTCGGCATATTTTTCAAATCGTTTTATAAGTGCAATATTCTTTTTTTCAATATCAGTAAGGTCTTTTTTTACATCTACGGTGTTTGGTATGTACCAATCCTTGTCTTCAAACAGCTCCCGCAGGTTTTTCTTTTTAAAACAATATCCGTGCCTTGCAAAAATTTCATTACGCATGGCTTCCAGGTCTTCTTTCATTAAATTATTTACATCATCTTCTTTTAGTAACCTTTCAGATGCCTGTGGGTATTGGCCTGTATTTGTTAAATATTTAAAAGCTTTACGTTGCAATGTAAAGTCTTTTGGACCCAGGTGAGCGCCTTCTGTATTGGGTTTCCAGTTCCCGGCAATTACATCGGGCTGTTTGCTGTTTATTGTAAAATTAAAAACACCATCATACTTATCATCGCCGGGTTCTTTTGCCGAAACATTATATTTATCGTCTTCTAATTTTATAATACCCGTAAAAGGCCGGTCATTTCCACCAACAACGCTTCTGCCATCAATGGTATCTCCGGCAATCCTGGTTATAAGGAGGGTTATCTTATTATCGCCAAAAGAGCCAACATAAGATCCCAACAGGTTTACGGCTGCATTTGAAACAACGGCAACAGCATCTTTTGCTGTGCTTTTTTCATCTGCTTTGTTTGATGAGGAATTACAACTACAAAACAGGCTGGCAAGTATTACAGAAACAAACAGGGACAGCTTCATAATATTTTGTTTTTTTGTAAAATACAATTTTGGCCCCAACACGCAAAAACATATTGAAACTATTTCTTTTGGCTCTGCTGGCATTTTTTTCTTTTCTGATGCTGCGGATAATTTTTTTGTACATACCCATACAAAACGATGTTGCCTTTCTGCAACTGAAGCAATCTTATATACATATTACTGAGTGGCGCATTGCTTTTTTTGTACACGTTTTCAGCAGTATGTTGGCTTTGCTGGCAGGCTTTACGCAATTTTCTAAATGGTTAGTGAAACACAGGCCCAAACTGCACCGGGCAATTGGCTATAGCTATGTAATTAATATTTTAGTGGTAACCGGTCCGGCAGGTTTGCTGATGAGCTTTTATGCCAATGGTGGCATATCATCACGCATTGCATTTGTGTTGTTATCTTTTTTATGGATTGGTTTTACAGCCATTGCCTTGTATAAGGCATTAAAAAAAGATTTTAAAGCCCACCGTGCTTTTATGATAAGGAGTTATGCGCTTACCTTATCAGCAATAACATTACGGGTATGGAAAGTGTTGCTTGCAAATTATACCGATATAGCACCCATGGACCGGTACCGCATTATAGCCTGGCTTGGCTGGACACTAAACCTGCTGCTGGCAGAGTGTATTATTTATTATTACTTCAAAAAGAAGAAAACGGCATTGTTTGCCTGATGCTATTGTTTTCCATCAATAATGATGGGCGTATTTCCCTTGCCCATTACAATTACTTTTGAGTTTGTGCTTAGCGCCAATTCTTTCATGGCTTTTATCTGTTCGTATTGCAATTGCTGATCGGTAAGTCCGGTGTTGATAATGCGCTGATAATCGGCAATACCCTGTGCTTCCACCCTTTTACGCTCGGCTTCCTGTTTTTCTTTCAGTAATACAAACTCCATTTTTTTAGCATCCTGCTCGGCATTTATTTTAGATTCGATGGAAGCTTTTACTGAATTGGGCAGTGTAATATTTCTTACCAGTAATTGCTCCAGCATAAGTCCACGTTTTTTAAAATCTTCTTCTATGCTTTTATAAATGCGTTGCTGAAAAACATCTCTTTTACTTCCAAACAAATCTACAGCCTGGTAATACACTGCATTGTCACGAATTTTTGTACGGGTGATGGGCCGTACAATTTTATCCCGGTAATCATCTCCTGTTTCTCTTAACAGCCTGGGGGCATCAGCACCTACCACACGGTATAAAACAGTAAGGTCAATGGTTACTTCAAGCCCATCGCTGGTTAAAACCCTGATGGCATCATCGCCAACCTGGTTACCCTCGTCATGCACACCACTCATGGTATAGTTCTGTGTTTTTACATCCAGCTTCTTTACATCCAGCAGTGGGTTTATAAAATGCAGACCGCTGCCCATCACATCGTTTTGAATACTGCCGAATAAAACCTTTACACCAACCTGGCCGGCATCAATCTGTTTTACACAGGCATTTAAAATGCCCAGTAAAATAAAAATTACGCCAACAATGCGGCCAATGGGTTTAAATTTTGCCAGCGCAGGGTTGTTCTTAAGCACTACTGCGGTAACAACTAAAATGATAATTCCTATTACGATTAAAAACATGGCTTGTAAGTTTAGAGATGTAAGTTCAATAAAATAATTAATAATAGAAGGATTGGTTTTGCACAGGCCTCTCAATTTTATAAATAAAAAACCGCTTTCATTTTTGGAAAGCGGCTTAAGATTATGAGATCCAGTTCCCCCTTCAGGGGGCGTAGGGGGTATGGGTTATTAATTATTCAACATCAACGGCATTACCAACATCAGCAACTCTTCTCCCTCACCCTGTTCGGTTGGTTTAATAATGCCAGCTTTGGTTGGAGTACTCAATTCCATATTAATATCGCCGGTATCGGCGCCGCCCAGCATTTCAATTAAAAATTTTGCGTTGAAAGCAATCTGCAGGTCTTCACCATCATACTGGCAGGCCATGCGTTCGTTACCTTCAAAACTAAAGTCAACATCCTGTGCAGCCAGCTGTAATTCGCTGCCGCTGATGCTTAAAGCAACCTGGTTGGTGCTTTTGTTACTGAACACACTTACACGGCGCAGGGCGTTTTGAAAGTCGTGTTTGTTAACCGTCATCTTGTAAGGATTATCAACCGGTATTACCACTTTATAATCAGGGAAACGGGCATCAATCAACCGGCAAACCAGTTCGGTACCTCCGTGCTTCACAAACAAATGATTGCTGTTGTAAGAAATATTCAACTCGTCTTCATTGTCGGGCAAAGCACTCTTTAATAAGTTCAAAGGTTTTTTTGGAACGATGAACGAATCTTTTTTAGGACAGCTGACATCTGTACGGGTATAGCGCACCAAACGGTGGGCATCTGTAGCAACAAAAGTGATGGATTTTTTATCCAGCTCAAAAAACACGCCTGTCATGGCAGGGCGCAGGTCATCGTTACTTACAGCAAACAAAGCCTTGTTGATGGCGGTAACCAAACCCGATGATGTCATGGTAAAAGCATTGGCATCATCAGCAGCCGGTTCTTTGGGGAAATTATCGGGTGTTTCGCCCATTACCTTGTACTTACCGTTATCGCTGGTAATTTCCACTGCAAAGTTTTTATCTATATTAAAAGTAAGTGGCTGCTCAGCAATATTCTTTAAAGAATCCAGCAATATTTTTGCAGGAATACATACTTTACCGCTGTCTTTTGCTTCAATATCCAGGTGAACCTTCATCACGGTTTCCAGGTCGGTGGCAACAACGGTCAGCTTGTTCTTTTCAATTTCAAACAAAAAATCTTCCAGTATGGGTAGTACCGTATTGGCATTAATTACGCCGCTGATCTGTTGCAGTTGCTTAAGCAGGGCCGATGAGGAAACGATAAACTTCATAATAATATCTTTAGTTGGCAAATATATAAAATTAACGGGGCTAAAAATACAGGGTATTTGGCAAGATTTGTGGTTTTAATTTTAGGGGTAGTACACCAGTTTGAGATCTGCATTAACAATTTTACTGTCAGGAGCTTGTAGAAACCGGGATGCCTTTTGAATAACCCGCCTTCAACTACACTTCTGCAAGCCTGGTGCAGGCTAACAACCAGCTGCGCTTATACAATTAAACAGCCATCTTATACAGCGAAGTAAATTTATTGCTTCGCTTTTTTTATATTTATGATTAATGCGGAAAATTATTCATCATATATGTATTGCCTGCTGCCTGATGATAATGACCGGTACGGCATTTTCGCAATCAACCCAAACCATATTTTACACCACCAAAGACGGACTGCCATCCAACTCCATTTATAAAAGTATTTTAGATAACCATGGCTTTTTATGGATAGCTACCGACAATGGTATTGCAAAATTTGACGGGAAGAACTTTAAAATCTACACAACCTCACAGGGTTTGCCGGATAATGAAATAACCGACATTTTCATTGACAGCAGTAACCGTATTTGGGTAACTCCTTTTAGAAGAACAGCTGCCTATTATAACCCAATAAAAGACCGCTTTGAAAATGAAGATACCGATCCCGAACTACAGAAAGTAGAATTGGGCAATACAAACCGGGGCAGCGTGTTGCAATATGGTGGCATTGCATTTTGTAATAACCTGCGTGATTTTTTTATTTATAAGAACGGGAGGGTTACTATTTATAAAGGAATGATGAATATTAAAAAATCATTTGCGCCGGAAAGGATCATTGAATTCAGGCCGGAGAAATACCTGATCATAAGCCCCGATTCGGTAAGGGTGTTTGTAAAAAACAGGTTTACAAAATCGTTTCCGCTGAAGAATGATTTTTTCTACAGCGAATACTTTGGTAATACATTATATATCGCCACCGGCAACCAAATAAAAAAGTACAGGGTAGATAATGAAGGCAATATCAGCCAGGTTCTGGAAAAAACATTTCCGTTTGTTATTCGTATTTTTTGTAAGGCCGGTAAAGACCTTGCTGTTGCCACTTACAACCGAACAACCTACCCGGTTGATACGGCTACGCTTGAGTTGAAAGACCCTTTATTGTACAATATTGCCGTAAGAAATGTATTGGAAGATAAAAACGGCAGCACCTGGATATCCAGCATTGACAGGGGGTTGATAAAGATCCAGCAAAAAAGGATATCATCATTTACCATTACCGATAAAGCGCTTAATGACGAGATAACCCAGCATTTTACTACGCTTGCTGTTATCAATAAAAAAATATTTGTGGGTAATAATTATGGTGAAGTGTTGATTTATGATGGGGTGTATGATATAAAAAGGAGGTCCTTATCCAACGAAAAAAATATGGATGCTGTAGTAAGAAAGATAATTGAACTGAAAGACGAAGTTTATGTGGCCTGTCAAACAGGTTCTTTTATACTCGATAAAAAATCGTTGCAGATAGTAATGCGGTTTGAAGGAAAAGATAACCTGTCATCCAAATCGGCATTATTACTTAACGACTCAGTCTTGTTATTGGGTACGCATGCAACAGCTGTAAAATATAATGCAGCCGCAAACAAAGGCATTGATACCATCATAAAAAGAATAACAGCATTTGGAGTAAACCAGGCTAAAGAAATTTACATTGGCTCAAACGATGGCCTGTACCGCTGGGACAATGATTCTCTTTTTTATTTTGGAAAAAAATACAAGGCATTAAGTTACCGGGTAAATACCATTTTTAACACAGCCGATGATCTGTTGTGGGTGGGCCTGGGCTCTGATTCGTTACTGGTTTTAAAAAACAACCTGCTTATAAAATCAATTGCACTGGGCGATATCATTCCCGGAAGTGTTTGCAAATCTTTATATAGCAACAGGCCCGGTATAATCTGGCTGGGAACAAATAAAGGCTTAAATAAAATTCAATACCAGCTTACTAACGAAAAATTCACTTTTTATAATACATCTTTTGGTTTATCTGACGGTTTAATTGGAGAGCAGGTAAATGATATAACCATTTATAAAGACACGGTGTATGCTGCCACAACAGGCGGCATAAGTTATTTACCGTCTAATTTAAATTTGCCGGTGGCCGATATCACCACATTTATTACCCGTGTGTCTATAAATGGAGTAGATACCTTGGTGATGAAAAACTATACACTTGGGTATGATCAAAATGATATCAGCATCAGTTTTTCGGGCGCAGATCTTACGGGTTATTATCCATTGTTTGAATACCGGGTTAATGAAGCAGCCTGGCAAAAAACAGATAAGAATAATATTGAACTACGGCTTGCCTCGGGGAAGTATAATATTCAGATACGGGGAATGAAAAGAGACGGAACACCATCATCGCAAACAGAAAGCATATCTATTTATATAAAAACACCGTTCTGGCAAAGTGGTATATTCTGGACCATCATGGTAATATCACTTTTCATCATCAGCTTTTTTATTTTAGAAACACGTAATAAACAAAAACGAAGAGCCGAAGTAGAAAAAGTGATTACTGAAAAGAAATTAACTGAGCTGGAGATGCAGGCGCTAAAGGCACAGATCAATCCGCATTTTGTATTCAACTGCCTCAACTCTATAAAAGGTTTTATTTTTGACCGGGACTATAAACAGGCAGATAAATACCTGGATAAATTTGCTGACCTGATGCGTAGCACTATTGACAATTCCGATGCTTCCATTATTTCTTTGCAAAACGAGATCAGTTATTTAGATAATTACCTGCAACTGGAAAAACTGCGCTTTGAAGATAAATTTAATTATGCCATTGCTGTAGATGAAGATATTGATAAAGAACAGGTGTTTGTGCCCGCTATGCTGCTGCAGCCCTATGTTGAAAATGCCATCAGACACGGTATGCGTTTCCTTGAAAATAAAAAAGGGCAGATAAATATAAATGTAAAAAAAGAAAACAATTTCATAGTTTGTGAAATAGACGACAATGGCATTGGCCGGGAAAAAGCTGCGGAACTGAAAAGCAAAATGCATGTGGAGTATCAGAGTAAGGGAATGAATATATCAAGACGCAGGGCCGAGCTGTATAATATTGAACAAATGGTTACTGATAAAAAAGACGAGAACGGTATTGCAACCGGAACAACCATAACTGTAAAAATACCCGTAGACTTTAAATGATGATCAACTGTGTAATTATAGACGATGAAGCTAAAAACATTAAGCTGTTGCAGAACATGCTGGAAATGTATTGCCCTGCGGTAAAGGTTTTGGCAACAGATACCGAAGCAAAAAATGGATTATTATTGATAGATGAACTGCAACCACAGCTTGTTTTTTTAGATGTTGAAATGCCGCACCTGAACGGTTTTGACCTGCTTAAAAAACTAGAGCCCGTAAACTTCGAAACAATTTTTGTTACTGCTTACAGCCATTATGCCATTGAAGCATTTGAGCACCATGCTACCGGGTATATTACCAAACCCATCAATACCGAAAAATTAATTGCGGCAGTTAATAACGCAACCAAACGCATTGAAGAAAAGAATATCAACAAAAACCTGTTCTCTCTTTTAGAAAAAAATACACAAGCTGCTGCGCCGGATAAAATTCCTTTATCAACCAGCAACGGGTTGGTTTTTGTAAAGCTTGCTGAAATTTTATATTGCGAAAGCAGCGGCAATTACACCAACTTCTTTTTATGCACTGATAAAAAAATTATGGTTAGCCGGCAGCTGGGCGAATATGAAAAACTGCTGCCCGAAACAAACTTCACCCGCATTCACGATAAGTATATCATCAACCTTTCCTTCATTAAAGAGTATATTAAAGGCAGTGGTGGCGATGTTATTTTGGAAAACGGAAAGGAATTACCAGTTGCATCACGCCGCAAAGAAGAATTTTTAGCCAGGTTTGAAAAATGGATAAAAAGGAAAGCATAAGCTTAATTTCTCTTTTCCTGCACTTATACACTCATCCCCCCCACATATACATTTCAGCAAAACCTTCGCTTTCTTCTTTACATTTTTGTATCCACAATAAAAGGCTTTCCAAAAAGCTAATTTAAAAAATCAGGATATGAAAAAAATAAAACTGCTTTTACTGTTACTGATGTTTGGCGCAGCTTCTGCCTACAGCCAGTTACAACAGATAAAAATTGTAAGCTTTACAGTAAAAAACCAGTTACCGCCAGTTATTGATAACTGGGGTAATATTCCCGGATCATTATTGCTGGTAGCGCAACTGCCGCCAAATGTAAGCGTAAAAGGTATCAGGCTGATGGTTCAGATAAAAGGTGGCGGCGCCATTATCTGCAGTAATAATTCGGCTGGCGGCATGCAGGTTGATGAATTTACAACCCGTACATTTTCGGCCAATGAGCTTACAGGTACTTTACAGGGCTGTCATGATCTTAAAGAAGGAAGCTATTCTATCTGCGTTCAGTTTTATAATGTTGACCGGGTGGCCATCAGCAATGAAGTGTGTAAAGAATTTAGTGTAGAAGTGCCCAAAGAAACAGAATACAATCCGCCAACTTTAATAAATCCTGAAAATGGAAAAGTGTTTACCGAAGCAGAGTTAAGCAGGCCTGTAACTTTTCGCTGGACGCCGCTGGTACCCAAACCCAGGGACCCGGTTACCTACCGTTTAAAAGTATGGCAATTGATGCAGGGCCAAAACAGTACAGAAGCTATGCGTACAAATCAACCCATTGTTACCAAAGACGTAGATAATATTACACAGGCTGTTGTTAACGGAATTTACACAGGCCCTTGCAGGCCACCATACCTGTGCGAATATGTTTGGCAGGTACAGGCACTAAACAGAGAAGGTAAACCCATGGGGAAAAACGAAGGCAGGAGTGAACCGTACACATTTAAAGTCGAAACGAATACAACAACATCTGCAGCTCCTCAACTGGTTTCTCCAGCTGATGGAAAAGCATTTGCACAAAATGAAATGTCGGCACCGGTTATCTTCAGATGGACACCCGTTGTACCCAAGCCACAATCAGTTACTTACCGTTTAAAAGTGTGGCAACTGATGCAGGGCCAAAGTGCTACAACAGCCATGCGTACAAATCAACCCATTGTTACTAAAGATGTAGATAATATAACCCAGGCTGTAGTTAGCGGAATTTATACAGGCCCCTGCAGGCCCCCTTATTTATGTGAATTTGTATGGCAGGTACAGGCGGTTAACAGAGAAGGCAATCCTGTAGGAAACAATGAAGGTAAAAGCGAATTGTGGTCTTTTAAAGTTGGAGAAAACAATAATTCAACTATAAAAAATCTATCTCCCGATGACAAAAAACAATTTGCACCCAATGATGCAAAAAACAATATCAGCTTTCGCTGGACACCGCTTGTACCTAAGCCACAGGAACCTGTTACCTACCGTTTAAAAGTTTGGCAACTGATGCAGGGCCAGAATGGTACACAGGCCATGCGTAGCAATCAACCTATTGTTACCAAAGATGTAGATAACATAACACAGGTAGATGTTGCATCCATATTAAGATCTGGTTGTACCAGCGGTCCTTGTTGTCCACCTTACCTCTGCGACTTTATCTGGAATGTGGAGGCCGTTATACTTCAACCAGGCGCAACACTCAAAACTGTTGCAACAAGCGAACCTACTGAATTTATTGTAAGAGATAAAGCGACTTCAGGAAATGAATGTTCGCCACCAAAATTAGCAGAACCAGCCAATGCAAAATCATTTGCAGCAAAAGATATGAGTGCCCCGGTTTTATTTCGCTGGACACCACTTGTACCCAAACCACAGGAGCCGGTTACTTACCGGTTAAGAGTATGGCAATTGATGCAGGGGCAAAATAGTACACAGGCTATGCGTGAGAATAAACCTATTGTAACCAAAGATGTAGATAATGTAACAGAAGCATCTGTAAGCGGTTTATACACCGGCCCTTGCAGGCCTCCTTATCTCTGCGATTTTATTTGGGAAGTGCAGGCATTAACCAGGGAAGGAAAGCCTGCCTGCGCAAAAAATGAAGGCAAAAGCGAAGCCTGGAGTTTTAAAATTCAAAACAATATTGATATACAGATTGACAGTTTAAAAGTTGGTTGTTGCGAAAAAGGAGTGCAATCCATTTATATTAAAGTAAGAAACAACCTGGCAAGTAGTGTAAATGTAGTAGCTGTAAAATATAAGATTAACGGAGTTGGAGCATCTATAAATCTTTCACCCATTAGCCCTGTACCATCTCAAACTATTGCCGGCAATAGCTTTATTGTATTTACTGGAAGTGTTAAATGTGATCCTGCCATAAACTTCCTTAAGTTTTTGGTAGATGCTGAAGACGTTACAGACCCGGATAATAAAGAAACAGAAGTAAAAAGCGATACGCTTCGCTGCGCCTGCACTGTATGCGATGAAAAGAATTTTATATTAAATGCACCTCCACCAGGCAATATAACCATCAGCAACAATACCATAACATTTAATCAGCCCATAACAGTAACAACCACACCGACAAAAACAATCAAATCTATAAAAGCCGAACTGGTGTATTACGAAATGGTACCTGAAAATGATATGTGCATTCCCTGCAATAAAGATGCAGCTACATACGGACATTTTACAAACGGCATTAACAGCCAGGAATGGAACGGGCCGCAGCAATCTTTAAATATCAATATAACCACACCACAACTTACACCCTGTTGCAGCGCAGTATTTAAGTGGTGCATCAGGTATAAGATAGAATTTAAAGACTGCACCACCTGCAACAAACTGGTGTGTTATGAAAAGAAAAAAGAAGGATGCGAAAAAGTAAACCCTGATAAAAACATTAAATAAACTGCCATGAAGAAGATATTCAACATAATTATTGCATTATTTGTTTTTGCCAGCGCTGCGCAGGCACAACAAACGGCCTGCTGCCCCGAATTTAAAATGGTTTTCAAAAGGGATTTTGATTGTACCAGGGAAGGTTCCTGTTTGCAGGGGCCGATTGGAGGCAATGAAGAACACTTTACCGCCAGCATGTGCAAGTACAGCACCAATACCTTTTTGATTGTGCCCAATTTACCCGGCTATACCTATAACTGGGTTATTACCGGAGGTACGCCAACATCTGCCACCGGAAATCCGGTAACCATTACCTGGGGTGGCGGCGGTACCGGTACAATTATGGTAACCATTACCAGTGCAGACGGAAGCTGTAAAAAAACTATCAAAGAAACAATATGCTTACGTGATGCGCCCGTTGCTTCATTTACGTTTACCCAAAGCAGCCCCTGTGCCGGAGCTTTGGTATCTTTTTCAAACACATCAACTGGCGCAGCCGGTGTTTCCTGGGACTTTGGTGATGGTAATTTTGCCGGCAATGTAAATAACCCAACACATGTTTATACTTCGCCGGGTGTATATAATGTAACAATCTATGTTACCAATGATACAGCAGACTGCAGGCCTACAGCACCACCGGGACAGGGACAAAAACCCTGTTGTGGATGTACCAGTTCTTATACACTACAGGTAACTGTTGTTGCAGGCAGCCCTTTATTAATTGTACCCAAGGAATGTATTAATCAGTGTTTATGTGCCGGAGATACAGCAGAGTATTGTATAACCGTACCATGCCCCGGGCCAATTACCTGGACGGTCTCCCCCGGATCAACAATTCTTTCTGGCCAGGGTACTCAGTGTGTAAAAATAAGATGGGGAACTACTTACCCAACAACCATTTCAGTTAGTGCGCCCAATTGCGGAAATCCTTGTGGTAATACTGCAACGTTAAGTGTTCCGGTGCTGGTAAACAATATTCCAATACAGCCAAACACTATAATTCCGGTATGCCAGTTTACTACGCAAACCTATTCGTTACCGGCAATGCCCGGTGTGTTTTATAATTGGACAGTAACCGGCGGAACCATAGTTGGACCAAACGTTAATACCTCAGTAATAACAGTAAGCTGGGGAGCCGGACCAACAGGCGTGATAACCTGCACATATAATAATCCACTTAAAAAGAATTGCAGCGGAACCAGTACAAAAAATGTAAGTATTAAACCTGTATTAAAAATAAACGGCCCTTCACAAAGCTGTGTGGGTTGTACAGCTTTCTTCTTTACATCTGGGGGCCCTGTTACCTGGACAGGCTCTCCCGGATTGACTTTTTCTCCTGCGACTGGGCCAAGCACAACCGTTAGCTTCCCTGTATCGGCTACTACCAATACCTATACTATTACCGGAACCGGTGGAGCTGGTGTTTATTGTAATTCGCCGGTATCAGCATTTATTGTTGTTGCGCCAAGGCCTGTATTAACCATTCTGCCAACATCGGCTACGGCATGCCCAAATACACCGGTAACTTTTGTAGCAACTTCTACCGTAACAACCTCCCCCATTAACTGGGTACTGCCTGCCGGTGCCACTATGATAGCCAACAGTGGCCCGCAATTGGATACTGCTGTAATAAGTTTTGCAACTATTCCTGCCGGAGGAGTTACTGTAACAGCAACCCAAAACTGTGCATTTAATTTAGCCTGTTCACAAGGCACAGCATCTGTAACGGTAAAAAAACCACAGGCTCCCCTTTTAGCCACACCACCCAATCCCTGTATTGATCAAACATCATCTTATTCAATTTCAAATTATATTCCCGGCATAACCTATACCTGGACTATCAGCAATAATTTAGGCACCATCACTTTGGGCCAGGGCTCAGGTACCATTAATGTGCTATGGCATGGAAACAATGCTGTTGCCAATACAGGTACAATAACAGTAAGTAATTGCGGAGGTTCAGTTTCAGTGCCCGTAACAGTAACACTACCTGTTTATCCAACCATAACTGTTGGCGGCACCTGTATTAAAAACGGCATGACCTTAACATCCAGTACGGCCGGACCTTATACATGGACAGGCCCGGGTATTGTTGGGTCAACAACAACCCAAACAATAAACATTAACCAGCCGGGGCAGTATTGTGTAACGATCAACTCCGGTGCTCCGGGCAGTTGTGGTCAAACAAAATGTATTACCATTCCACCAAACCCTTATTGGGTAAAAATTATACCACCTTGCAGTGTTTCTTCCTGTAACCCGGCAACATTAAGTGTGCTGTTAACAGTGGCAACAAATATTCCTTCGCCCACAAATTGCCAATGGCTTTATCAGCCACCGGGCGGCGGGCCGTTTACGGTTGTGTCTACCACATGCGGTAATTATACAGCCACTTTGCTGGGCACTTATTATATGGTAATCACCGATCCTAACGGATGTAAAGACACTTCCAATATCATCAGGATACCTCAGGATATAAATATCTGTTGTACTACACCAGCCTGTAGTGCATTATCCGGTGTTCAGTTTAATTTTACGCACAGCGGTTGCCAGCCAACAGCATTTACAGGCTCACCATTAGTATTACCGCCAGGATGGACAACTGGTACCCTACATCCAACCATTTGTTATGGCGATGGAACATCAGATGATTTTATCAGCTTGAATACAACACATCAATATCCGGCTGCAGGACAGTACACTGCCTGTGTTGTTCAAAAAGTTGTAAAAATCAGCAGTAATGATACCTGTTGTATAACCAACTGCAGGCAGGTTATAATTCCTGTAGTAACAAAATTCACTGCATCTTATAATTGCAATACAGGATTATTGACCATGACTGATGGATCCAGTTATTATCCATCGGCTGCAGGAGCTGTTTATACATGGACATATTCGGGAGCCTACACCGGAACATTGACCAATGGGCCTAATCAAAGCATTACGCCAACTGCTTCGGGAAATTTTATCATAACCCTGAACATTGTGCTTAATGGATGCTCATCTTCCTATAACGTGCCCATATTAATAGTATTACCTGCGGCGCCAATAAATATCAACCCCAATCCAAGCTGCGATGGCTCACCGGTTTTCTTTTCAACTACGGCAGGCATGGCCAGTTATAACTGGCAGTTTGGTGATAACAGTTTTTCATTGATGGCATCACCACAGCATATTTATCCTGGTCCGGGTACTTATAATATAACATTAACTGTTGTTACACCAGAAGGTTGTACAGTAATTAAAACAGGTACAGTTACCATTCAACCAAAACCAAAAGTTACCTTATCGCCAAACCCGGTAAAAATTTGCCCGGGCACTTCTGTTACATTAACACCAACTATTAATGCCAACGGAAATACCATGTGTCCTAATTTATCGGACTATACTTTCCAATGGTATAATAACGGTAACCCTGTAGGTACAAATACAAACACATTTACAGCAACAAACTATGGAACTTATTATGCAGTGCTTACAGGTACCAATGCAGCATGCAATTGCGTAATAACAACCGATACAGTTACAGTAAGCTGGTATCCCAAGCCAATTGCAAAGATCAAGGGTAACTCAACTGTTTGTATCAATCCAAATACCGGCACCGGCACTTTAAACCTTGAAAATACAGTCAGCGGTTATACAACCTATAACTGGAGTGCAAATAGTGGAAATGTTACTTTCAATTTCAATAATATTTACAACCCGGTTGCTACCATAACTGCGGCCGGTAATTACCAGATATTTTTACAGGTAACAGATGCCAATGGATGTATGGCTTATGATACACTGTGTATTTATGCCAGCAACAGCCCTACAGTAATTGTAAATGCGCCGGGCGGAACTTTATGTTCGGGTAATGTATATTCATTACAGGCTGTGCCTACACCTGCAACAGCGCCACCAGCCGGGTATAATTATTTGTGGAATAATGGTGCAAACACCAATACTATAAATGTATCGGCACCGGGAGTTTACAATGCTATTGTTACAGATATGAATACAGGTTGTTCGGCTATGTCTAATTCTGTATTTATAAATGAAGGCCCCGATCTAAGCCTCTTCCCATCCTGCTGCGATACCATTTGCAGCGACGCACCAATCAATATCATTCCACCATTGCCATTGGGTCCCGGACAAACGGCCTGCACCCTTTATACAATAGTGTGGATGGATAACGGAGTTCCTATATCTCCTCAGCCATCACCATGCAATACACTTAATACCGCTACGCTGGTACCCTTGCTGGGAATGCACAATATTTCTATTGCAGTTACGCTAAATGGCTGTACCGACACTTCCAATGTGTTTCAGTTATACATCAAAGACTGCGAGTGCGATTGTAAAGAAAGCAAATGGGATAAGATCACATTAACCAAGGGCAAAGCCGAAGCAGATCCTAAAGATCCCAAAGATGATCCTGCCCTGGCAAAATCCGGCAAGGCGGTGGTTATTGATAACCCCAATACCATTAGCATAAACTGCGATAAAACATATAAACTTGATTGCAATAAACCTTACACAATCAACGCAGGTTACTTATGTAAGGATACTGCATGCCCCGGAAAAGTTACCTATAGTTTACAGCCGCCCAGCGGAGCTCCCATAACCGGAAGCATGCCGCCTGCACTTAATTTTACACCTACACAAAACGGTACCTATGTACTTACAATGTACGGCTGGTGCGGTGATAAGATATGCGATACCTGTATCATTAAATTTGAAGTGAATTGTGTAGCGTGTGATTGTAAAGGCAGCAAGTGGGGAGAGCAAATGGTTACGATTGATAATAACACCAAAAATTTTAAATGCGGACAGCAGTACGATGTAAAATGTAAAATACCAGTCACAGTTAACGCAAATTATTTATGTGCTGATCCAAAATGTAACGGAGCTGTTACCTATTCCCTGCAGGGGCCAACCGGTGGACCAACAACCGGAACTTTACCGCTGACATTTACACCAATTCAAAACGGTACGTATACTTTAACCATGTATGGCTGGTGCGGTACTACGCTTTGTGATAGTTGTGTAATTAAATTTAAAACAGATTGTAAGGAAGAAGATTGCTGTCCCTATGATATTAAAGCAACAACAGGAACTGTCAAGTATGATTATACACAGATACCAAACGCAACTGTTGCTGCGCAAATATTTACCATTAATGGTTTGGCATTGGCAACCATTACCGAAGTTAGAGCTAATGTGGTTAGCTACGATATAACTGATAATTTTGGTAAGGAATGTATGAAATGCGTTAACCTGCCGTTTACCTGGGCAAGCATTGCATCTGCAGCAAGTATTGGCGCAGCGCCGGGTTTGATAACCATGTATGGCGGAACAACAGTTGTTTCATTTAATGGCAGCGGCGCTGATGCATACAAAAACCCAAGAGAAGTGGTATGGAATAACGGAAGCCCGATTGCCATACCAAACGGAGCAAACATTGGTATGAACTTTATTTTACCGCCGGTGCCTGCAATTGACTGTTGTGAGCTGAAAGGAAAGATCTGTGTTAAATTTACTTTCCGTGATAAAGATTGTAAGGAATGTGAAGTGATTGCATGTTTTGATTTTGTAATCAAGAAAAAATAAAATACTCATTGGTTAAACCCAAACCGATTTTTATGATGAGAAAAAAAATAATAACCAGCAGCTTTTTTCTTTGCATGTTTGTTGCTACATCTTTTGCGCAGGAAACAGATTCGTTACTTAACAAAGCAAAGGATAAAGTAAAAGAAAAATTACAGATAAGCGGCACCATGGGCATAACCTACGAAGGGTATGGCCTTAGCCGCAGCCCATCGGGCTGGACAGGCTACCAGCCACGCAGGCCCTGGAACCAGGTACGCTTTAATTTTACGCCAACATTTAAATTCAGTAAAAATTTCAGCCTGCCGTTTAATTTTAATTTTGCCGCTATACCCACCAATTTTGCAGGGCCTTATGCAGGCATTAAAAAGCCAAGCTTCGGGCAGTTTATCACCAACCCCATGAACAGTTTTGGCCTTAATCCAAAATACAAATGGGCCGAGCTGCAATTGGGTACGCAGTATTTAAAATACTCCGAACTTTCAACAGGTGATATTGGTGTGTTTGGCGTTGGAGTAGACCTGAGGCCCAAAACATTTCTCTTTAAATTTTTTACAGGTGTTTCACAACAAGGTATTAATTATGTTGTTGGTCCGCCAACTGTTACCGGTGCGTACAAAAGAAGAAACTGGATGGCGCAGATTGGTACAGAAAAAGAAGGTAAATATTTATTTGCATTAAATTTTGCAAAAGGAAAAGATGTACCAACATCAGCCGCACCGCCACCATTAACCATCAGGCCACAGGAAGGTATTGTGATAAGCCTGGTATCTGATCTTTACCTGGAGAAAGGATTTTATTTTAAAGCCGAAGGCGCACAATCAACTTTTACCAAAGACCTGGCAACGCCATTAAGCCCCAATTTAAAAAGCCTGAAACCTTTTATTGAAGCACACACATCCACCATAACCGATTTTGCAGCACAGGCTGCTATTGGGAAAAAAGGCAAGAACCTGGATTTGGGCGTAATGGTAAAATACCTGGGCGCAGGTTTTCAAACAATCGGCTATCCGTTTTTGCAAAGCGACAGGCTTGATTATCTTTTGAATACCCGTATCAATACCTGGAAAAACAAAATGAATATTGTAGCCAGCCTGGGCCAACGTGTAAATAATGTAAACAATACGGCATTAAAAGCAAAACAGTTTATCGGCAATCTCAACTGGTTTACACAGTTCAGCGAAAGCTTCAGTTTAAATATTAACTATAATAATTTTGGTTTTCAAACAGCAAGCGGCCTGAACCCCTTCGGCATAAAAAATGTAAGTAACGACCTGGGTATAAATCCAACCTTTACTTTTACGGGTAAAAAAATTATTCACCTGATAAGCATTAGTTATAATTACAGTAAGTATGATGAACGTGATGTAATGACCGGCCTTACTACATCTAACAATACCCACACAGGTTTACTTACCTATGTGCCAACATACCTGGAGAAGGAAATATCGCCCGACTTCAGCATCCTGTATTTTTATAACAACGTGCCCGGTGCTAAAATTACCCTGGCTACATTCAGCGCAGCATTAAGTATGCAGGCAGCCAAAAAGAAAATGCGGCTTCGTGGTCAATTGCAATACACGCTTGGAAAATTAAATAGCTTCAGCAGCAACAATAATTTAATTGCCAGCTGTAATATTGATTTTAAGTTAACAAAGAAACTTACCTGGGTAACTTTTTTAACTACCAACTATTTTAAATACGGAAACGAAATAACGCCCAACGGAGCCAACTACGTAGAAACAGGTTGCCGCACAGGATTTCAATATCGTTTTGACACAAAAAAACAAAAATAGCACATGAAAAAAATATTATTAACAGCCATCGCCATTATTATTACAACCATTTGTATGGCACAGGTAAAATTCAATTTTGCAATACTTAATACACAGCCGCCTGCACAATTATCTGAGTGGGGCAACAGGCGTGAAGTGCTTACATTGATCGTTACTGGACAACCTGGTGTTCCTGGTGGTGGTCAGTATAAAATAAAAACTGAGATCAAAACAACAGACGGAACCGTTGTAGCGTCGGCCGACCTGGCTAAAACACCTGTATTTACACTCAATTCAACAGGTACACCAACAATTTTGCTTGCCAATGATGTAATGCCGCTGGAGTTTATGGTGTTTACAGGCAAATACCAAACATCTTTACAAAGAACTGGTAAACTGCCTGCAGGTAATTATATTATTTGTGCAAGGCCGGTTAATATTATAGATTACACACCTTTAGGGGAAGAACAATGCAAAACCTTTTACCTGGCATCAACACAATTACCCATTTTGATGAAGCCGTATAATGAAGAAGTGATGGATGCAAAGAAGGCACAAACAGCCATCATCTTCAGATGGAGCCCGGTAGTACCTACGCAACCATCGCCGGTTACGTACCGCATACAGGTTTTTGAAGTGTTGCCAACACAAAGCCCGGTGCAGGCACTAAGAAGTAACCAGCCCTTGCTGGATAAAGAAGTTTTAGCTGCCACACAATTCATCTGGCAACCGCAGTTAACTTTTTTACCGTACGATGATGAAACAAAAAAACTCCCCACATTTATATGGACCATACAATCGCTGGATGCAAGTCATAATCCTGTTACCAGGACAGATGGAAATGGCGAAGGCAGAAGTGAACCGCTTATCTTTTTTGTAAACCCCGATAAAAACAAAAGGCCTAAAAAACAAGATTAGAATTCAGAAACTTCACTTCAGAACAATTTTGCCACAGAGGCACGGAAGCACAGAAATATACAGATTCCCCTTCAGTGCTTCTGAGCCTCTGTGGCAATTTTATTTTTTGCCGAAGGCAAAACCTATTATTTCATTGCAGGATTATGTTTTATTTTTGAGGGGAAATGAACAATAAATATCATTCAAAAGAAGAAGCCCTTCAAAAAGCAAAACAATATTGTGCTTACCAGGAGCGCTGCCACAGCGAGGTAAAAGAAAAACTCTACAGTCTTGGAATGAATAAAAAAGAAGTTCATGAATTACTGAGCGAACTCATCAGCAACAACTACCTGAACGAAGAACGATTTGCCATTCAGTATGCCGGCGGAAAATTCAGAATAAAACAATGGGGCAGGATTAAAATTAAATATGCACTTAAACAAAAACAGGTAAGTGAGTATTGTATAAAAAAAGCGTTGAACGCAATTGACGAAAAGGATTATACAAAAACAGCAGAAAAACTGTTTGAGCAAAAACTAAAAACACTGAAAGCAGAGAAAAATATCTTTATTAAAAAAAGAAAGCTGCAGGATCATTTATTGCAAAAGGGGTTTGAAACAAGTCTAATAAGTAAACTGATTGCTGTAATTTAATTGCCCGCAGATGTCGCAGAAAAAAACTGCGTATTCTGCGAAATCTTCGGGCCAATTTTATTTCAAACTAAAATACACAGTCTCTGCAGGCTTAATACCCAGTATGGTGTTTTTATAAATGGAACCAAGCGATTTATATTCTGCAGGTACAATTAATTTGCCTGTTTTATCTACAACGCCTGCTTTATCATTCAACATAACCCTGGCAAAACCATTTGTAAAATCGTAAGCGCCCTGGTAAATGAATTCAGTCAGGGCCTTTCCTTTATTATCAAGCAGTCCCCATTTGCCTTCTTTTGCAGCCCACACCCTGTCTTCTGTCATGTATAAAATACTGTTGTATTTAAAATCAATGATGGTATTTCCTTTGCTGTCTATAAGGCCGGCCAGTTTATCTTTTTGAACAGGAAAGGTTCCGTTATCCGGATTGCCGGCAGCTTCATATTTGTTATTGTTAACCGGCTCGCCTTTTTTATTTATCAAAAAGAACTCATTGTTTAATTTAACCATAGCCGCTCCTTTCGTAAAACTGCTGGCTACATCAAATTTCAAATCAATTACCTTATTGCCCAGCATATCTATAAACCCCCATTTTGAATTCTCTTTTACCAAAGCCAGGCCATCAGAAAATTCACCAATCTCATCCCAGGTTTTTGTGTTTATTTGTTTGCCTGTTTTATTTATCAGGTAATACTTGTTGTTTTTATCTTTAACAGCTATAAGTCCATCCTTGCACTTACTGCCTTCTTTAGCACTTAAATTAAACACTTCATTACCTTTTTTATCTAGGTAATAAATATTGCCCAATTGGGGATTGGTTGCATAAGCAATACCTTCTGAATACGGTCCCTGAAAATTAGTAGTGAGATCTTTTATCTTTTTAAAGGTTTTGTCGGCAAGCATTGGTGCCGAAGTGCTGTTTACCTGTAATGCACAAATACCTTCGCTGAAATTTACAACCGAGTAATAACTTTCTGTATTTAATTTTTTACCGGTATAATCGTAAAAATCATATAGTTTTTGTTTGCCGATAAAAATCCCTTCCTCATTAAAATCTCCGGCCTCACCAAACGGCAATGTTTTTATTGTATTGGCTGCCAGGTTAATTAACTGCACTGTATTATCGGTATTCAGTTTAATTGAATCTTCTGTTTCACTCAGGCTGTGGCCGTAGCTTTTTAAATTAAGATCGGTAAAAGTTTTTTGCGGGTTTCCGTTCAAATCAAAAATTTTCACTTTGTTGGTATAATGATAAACAATTCTTTTTTTACCAAGTATAACACCATTGGCGCTGTCTGGCTGAACGAAAACATTGTTGTTTACATCTCCCACTGTATACTTGCCATTTTGAATTACGTAAAACCTGTTGGCAACAGTAGCAGAAACATAGTCGTAGTTAGTAGCAACTATTATTGAACCGGTGTTGTTCATCATGCCGTACTTTTTTGTGTCAATGGTTTTAAAAACAGTGTAACCCGCTTTATCTATGGTTACATCACTGTATTCCATCGGCAGTATGGGCATACCTTGCGTATTCATCGTTCCTTTTTTACCATTCGATTCAATAATGAAAAGTCCGCCGGCATTCAGCGGCGATACCCGGTCAAACGATCTTTCCTGAATTACTTTTCCGGTTTTGTCAATCACAATCCATTGGCCGGGCACTGTTGTTGAAGCTTGACCAACCTTATTCAATGTGTATCCTTTCTTTCTGGCAACAGAAGTAAACCCACCATAAAAAGGATTTGCATCTTCATATTCAGCAGCAATAACCAGGGTATTGCTTTTATCTATATAGCCGTATTTACCGGTTTCCGAAACTTTAACTGCGGCCAAACCATCACTGAAGACAGAAAAATTATAGTACATGGCAGGGATGATAATCTTATTATTTTTATCCAGGAAACCCATCTTGTTTTCTTTCTGAAAGTTTATCGACCCTTCTTTTAAAACACCCAGGTAATCATACTCAAATGGAATTGCAATACTGCCATTAACATCAACAGCTCCCCACGAAAAGCCGTAGTCAGGTTTTCTTTTTTTAATAACAGCCAATCCTTCACTGAATCCTTCAATATCAAAATATTGCGGCTCTACAATAGCTTTTTGTGCAGGTACCGAATACATGCCGGCATTATCTGCGCCGTCTTTAATAATAAAAATGCCGTTTTCGCCACTTGGCATAATACTTTTGTACAGCATGGGCACTACCAATTTTTTTTCGCTGTTGATTACACCGTATGTTTTTTCGGGTGCTTTTTGCAAAGGAGAAGCAGGAGGCAATTTTTTATATACCAGGGTATATCCATTGTTAAAAGGGTAATCAACCACATAGTCCTGGCAAAGCACATTTGAGTTAATAAAGAAGAATAAAACCAAAGTAGCAATCAGCTGTTTCATATTTACAAATTTTCGTTTTAAAATTACAAAAAAAACAGCGCAGGCTGATAAGGGTTGGCGGGTATTTTGGCTTTAACAACACATCAACCCCTTCAAATAATTTAAAACTACCTTCGCAGTATATATTTTTAGTATGACGTTTAGTGATTTAAATTTAAGCGGCCCATTGCTCAATGCCCTTGATGAAAGAGGCTATACCACTCCAACCACCATTCAGCACCGGGTTTTCCCTGTGGTAATGAGTGGCCGGGATGTATGCGGTATTGCACAAACCGGCACGGGCAAAACCTTTGCTTACCTGTTGCCATTGCTCAGGCTTTGGAAGTTCAGCAAAGATAAAAACCCGCAAATACTGGTTATTGTACCTACCAGGGAGCTGGCGGTGCAGGTGGTAGAATCGGTAAAAGAATTAACAACTTACATGAGTGTAGTGGCAATACCCATTTATGGTGGCGTAAATATTAATACACAATGGAAAGATTTGCAAAACGGTGCAGATGTGCTGGTGGCAACACCGGGCAGACTGTACGACCTGATTTTGAACGGCGCATTTAAAACCAAGAGTATAAAAAAACTGGTGATTGATGAAATGGACGAAATGCTTAACCTGGGTTTTAGAACACAGATAAAAAACATACTCGATCTTTTACCGGAAAAGCGGCAGAACCTTTTATTTTCTGCAACTATTACCGACGAAGTGGAAACCCTGATGAACACTTACTTTAATGACCCGGAACGGGTGGAAGCCGCTCCAACCGGAACGCCACTTGAAAATATTGAACAGACTTATTATGATGTTCCTAATTTTTATACAAAAGTAAATTTGCTCCACCTGTTGTTAACAGAGGATGAAAGCATGACCAAGGTTTTGGTATTTGTGGGCACAAAAAAACTGGCCGATGACTTGTATGAACAACTGGAAGCAAAGTTTCCGGGCACAGCCGGGGTTATACATTCGAACAAGGAACAAAACCACCGGTTTAATACCGTTAAGCAATTTCACGAAGGGGTTTACCGGTTTATAATAGCAACAGATATTGTTGCAAGAGGAATTGATGTTGCCGAAGTAACACACGTAATCAATTTTGATGTACCCGATGTGCCGGAAAATTATATTCACCGCATTGGCCGCACCGGCAGAGCCGATAAAAAAGGTATCGCCATCAGCTTTATAACCGAAAATGAAAAACCTTTACAGGAAGCGATTGAAACACTGATGAAACAGCCAATAACAAAACATACCCTGCCCGAAAGCCTCGTCATCTCAGATGAACTGACTGAAGATGAAAAGCCGAAGGTTTTTATGAAAGAGATAAAGTTGAAGATCCCAAAAGTTGAAGAACGTGGAGCAGCTTTTCATGAAAAATCGGCCAAGAACAGCAAAGTGAATTTTATTGTAAGGAAGAAAGACCGCATGATGAAAAAATATGGTAAGCCTATTAAAAGAGCGCCTAAAAAATAAAAACAGTGCTACTTTTTATGCAGACTATTCAATTACTCATCCTCATCATTTTTATACTGGCAATTTTTTACATGGTTAAATTTCTTGGAGGTAAAAAGAAAGTAACCGTCACTGACCCGGTACCGCTCCAGCTTAAATCTATTTTACAGGAACAGGTCCCGTTTTATCAGCAACTAAATAAAAATAAGAAAACCGAATTTGAAGAACGGGCAGCTCATTTTTTAACCCAGGTAAAAATAACCGGCGTTAAAACTGTTGTTGAAGATTTAGATAAAGTGCTGGTTGCAGCCAGCGCCATCATACCTATTTTTAATTTTCCGGGTTGGCAATACCCAAACCTGAACGAAGTGTTGCTGTATCCCGATTCTTTTGATCATGAATTTGAGCAGCAGGGCGAAGACAGAAATATTTTGGGCATGGTGGGCAGCGGAGCTTTGAACCACGTGATGATCTTATCGCAGTTTGAACTGCGCCAGGCTTTTTTAAATGAAACCGGCAAAAACAATACAGCCATACATGAGTTTGTACATCTAGTAGACAAAACAGATGGAGAAATTGATGGCATACCGGAATCCTTACTGCATAAGCAATACATAAAGCCATGGCTGCAACTGATGCAGGAAAAAATAAAAGAGATCATTGACGACCAGTCAGACATTAACCCTTATGGCGCCACCAACGAAGCAGAATTTTTTGCCGTTGTATCTGAATATTTTTTTGAACGGCCCGAACTGCTGAAAGACAAACACCCGGAACTGTATGAGCTGTTGCTGAAAATATTTCATCCTGCACCCGCCTCCAGTTAAGTATTTTAACCGGCAAAAATCTTTAGATAATTTCTGCTACATGCCGGTGAATATTTTTTGCCAGCAAAGCTGTAGGCACATCATTCTCATCTCCTCCAAAAGGGTCTTCAATTTCTTCGGCAATTAATTCCAAACTTGCCAAAACATAAAACACAAAAGCTACAACAGGAACCACATAAAACCCCAGTTGAAAAACATATCCAAAAGGCAGTGTCATAATATAAAAGAAAATGAATTTTTTTATAAACACGCTGTAAGAAAAAGGAATGGGTGTGTTTTTGATGCGTTCGCAGGCGCCGCATATATCGGTAAAGGATTGCAGTTCGGGATTTAAGAACAGCAACTGTTCGCCACTTATTTTTTTTGCTTCATGCAGTTGCTGTATACGTTGGTACATAAGCATGGCCACCTGGTTAGGAATATGTTTTGCATGATCAATACCATGAAAAAATTCCCTGTGTTCTTCACCCTCAAATAACTCAACACGGGTCTGTTCCTTGTGCAGGTGGTTGTGCAGGGCATAGGCATAAGACGGAATTATTTTTCTAAAGAAGGCACGTTGTTCTTTATCGTCTGGCGGCAATATTGCCTGTAGTTTCATGGCCAGGTTACGGCTGTTATTTACCAGGCTGCCCCAGAGTTTGCGTCCCTCCCACCAGCGGTCGTAGGCGGTATTGGTGCGGAAAACCAGTAACATGGAAATGGCAAATCCAAGCAGCCCATGCATGATGGGTATATTTTTTACATAGCTCGATTCAGAAAGTTTCCAGTACTCAAGCTCCAGCCACACAATGGTACCGGCATACATGGCAATAGTAATGATAAGTGGCAGCAGTTTACGAAAGGTATCTGCCTTATGAAATTTAAAAATGAATGTAAACCAGTCCTTGGTATTGTAAGAGATCATGGTGTTTGTTTTTTCAAAAGTAAGCAATAGCAAAATGAATTGGGCAGGTTGTTGTTTTGCCAAAGATGAAAACGTTCAAAAAATTGAATTACATTTAAAGAAAGATTCACCCAAATAATATCTAAAAATTACCAGAATGGAAAAGTTGTTATACCCGCGTTTTTTAATAGTGAAAGATGATTTCTACCCTAACCCTGATGAAGTTTATAAAGCAGCGCTGAAGTCGGATTTTTATGAACCTGAGCATGTAACCGGCTTCAGAAGTAAAAACGTTTATCACCCCAAAGGAATAAAAGCAAGACTGGAAAAAATACTGGGAATAAAAATTACCCGTTGGGATACGGACCCCATTGAAGAAAACGGAGTTTTTTACCAGGGCTTTGCCAAAGGCAAGAGAAAAGAAATTCCTGGTGTTCATTCTGATGAACCCTATAACGACATTACTGTGGTAGTGTATTTAACGCCTGGTATTCCGCTGCATTGCGGCACATCTTTGTGGATGCATAAACAAACGGGATTAATTGATCCGGTTACACCTGCAGCAGCAAGAAAACATAAAATAAAATTTGCCGACCTGAAAAATCAGTTAGAAGAAGAAAGTAAAGACCGCAGCAAATGGATTGAAATTGACAGGGCCGGTTACCGCTTTAACCGCATGGTTGCTTACCCTTCAGGTGCTTTTCACTCGGCAACCAACCATTATGGCGGCAGTTTACAAGGTGGGCGTATTTACCAGACATTCAGGATTGGTGTTGACTGGAATACATTTAAGATGCGTTAACGGGATATTATTTTTCAAAAAATTTTCGCAGTAAATCCTGGTAAACATAAATATCTGTTGTTGATGTAAAAACCATTTGTTTCATCAGTTGCAGTTTTTGTTTACTTGTAATTTGCATGGCCATGGCCCAAAGGGCAAGGTCTTCCATAATTTTTATTTCTATTGCCGAAAGGTTGCTGCTGCTGAGCTGTACACGGCTGCAAAAATTTTCAACCGCCTGTTTACAGGCATGTTGATAATTGTTCTTCCAATCTTTTTTTATAAAGGTTAATACCTGTGTTGAAATTTGAATTACATCCTGAGGTATATCCTTACCAAGGTTCAAGGCAATATTACCTCCTGTAAAACCAACCAGTGTTTTGGCACTGCTGCGGTAATTTTTCCGGCTCTTTATTTTTTGTTGCTCCAGTTCTGCCTGTTCAAATATCTCCTTATCTACCGGCCTGAAGCCAAACCGGTAATAAAACCAGAATGCACCACTGGCTATGGCATCGTCGTTATCGGCGCCAAATTGAAACGGCTCCACTTCAAAATAACTGATATTAAAATACTGTTTATAAACCCTCAGCAACTGGCAAAGCAAATAACCCGATTCTCCACCCCGGTATGGTTCAAAAACATTAAAACCAACTTTTGCCCTGTTACCAAAAACCCACATGCCACCATAAGAAACTGGCAGGCCGTTTTTAAAAATGGTAAAGCCCATATAGGTTTCCAGCGGCAACTGCCTTTCGGCATACATACCATAAATAGACATGGTTAAACCTCTTTCCAAAACAATAAACCGCATCGAATCTTCCTGCAGGTACGTAGCCGGATCAATTTCCCGTTCTGTTAACGACATGGCATATTTAATCACTTTAACCAGTTGCTCTTTTCCGCTTTTGCCCATAATTTTTTCAGGTGCTACCGGTTCATGCAGCAATGGTTCATTCATCAGTTGCACATGATCAAATCGTTTCAGCATATCCTGGTGATAATAAACAGGCTGATGCGGTATGCGGTTATAGGAACGTGAAAACTGTTTGCTTTTGGGAACAACCTGTACAAAAAGATTCAGGCCATCAGATAAAAGATCTTTAGCCTGCGGATATTCCTTTAACGCCCCAAGCTGTCCATGTACAAAATCCAAGAACTGCCTGGTTTTCAGGCCCAGTACTTCCAGCAGATCCTCAGGGCCTAATCCGGCGGTGGTTTCGGCTTTTAATAAAGAAGGCAGTGTAATATTTAGCACTTCATTCAATGTTAGTTTGGGATTATAAAAGGAATCGAAATAAAGTGTAAAGTCTTTTTGCTGCAATGACCAGCCCAGAAAATCTGGCGAAAAACTGGTGATTGTTTCTGTAAACGGAAGGCCTGAATTTTCGGGCAGTGATTTTTTAATTTTCCGGTAATTTTTTTTCAGGTGCAGGGCAATTCTACTCAGTTCATTTTCGGCAAGTCTGCGTAAAGTTGCATTGCCTGCGTAGGCGCATAAAAACAATAAAGTCTCATTATAAACAGGTAAATATTTACCGGCAGGTAAAGCCATACTGGCAAGGGTTTGCAGCAGATCTTTTTTAAGCAGGTTTGCATCCTTATCCATGTTGGCTGCAATTTCTTTCAGCGATTGAAGGCAACGGCCAAACTTGTTTTTTGTATTTAGTGAAACGGGATTTTGCATCTATTGATTTTTTTATACCAGGTTTATACATTCAATTTAGGCATAAATAACAATATGGTTTACTTTAGTCTTTCAATAATAACACATGAAATGAGCCATAACAAAAGTAGCTACTTACCGAAATGTTAGCAGGCGAATTCCATGTGGCTAAAAACAATAAAATAAACACATGAAAATATTATTCCTCTTCTGGTTCTTTTCTTTTAAAAGCATCCAGCTAAAGGCACAGCAAAATATTTATCCAACCTACACCGGTAACGATCTTGGATTAACTTATTCCAAAGCTGCATCCAACTTTCGTATCTGGGCGCCTACTGCTACAAGGGTGCGGTTAAATCTTTACCAACAACCTCTTGGCGGAGATGCGGTTAAAACCATCGAACTAAAAAAAGCAACACAAGGCACCTGGACAACAACCCTCTCCGGTGATCGTGCCGGAACCTATTATACATTTTCTGTTGAATACAATGGCGAGTGGCTGAGCGAAGTGCCAGACCCTTACGCAAAAGCCGTTGGCACCAATGGCAAAAGGGCTATGATTGTTGATTTGGCAAAAACCAATCCTGAAGGATGGGGCGGAGAGAAGTCGCCAAAATTAAAAGGCCCAACCGATGCTGTTATTTACGAACTGCATATTCGGGATGCAAGTATTGATGCCAGCAGCGGCATCAGTAACAAAGGAAAATTTATCGGCCTTACCGAAAGCGGAACTAAAAACCAGGCAGGACAGCCAACAGGACTGGATCATTTGGTGCAACTTGGCGTAACACATATTCACCTGCTGCCATTTTTCGATTACAACTCTAATGATGAAACCGAAACTCAAAAACCGCAGTACAACTGGGGTTACGACCCGTTGAATTATAATACACCCGAAGGCTCTTATGCAACCAATGCTGCAGACGGCGCAGTACGCATAAAAGAACTGAAGGAGCTGGTGCAGGCTTTTCATAAAAAAGGATTGGCTGTTGTGATGGATGTGGTTTACAACCATACCGGGTTAACTGCAAAAAGTAATTTTAATCAGATAGTACCTGATTATTATTACCGCAAAACCGCAGCAGGTAAATACAGCGATGCTACAGCCTGTGGCAATGAAACCGCCAGTGAAAAAGCCATGATGCGCAAGTTCATTATCGAATCTGTTTTGTATTGGGTAAAAGAATACCATATTGATGGTTTTAGGTTTGACCTGATGGGCGTACATGATATTGAAACCATGAACCTGGTTTCGGCTGCACTCAAAAAAATTAAACCCGGTATATTAATTTATGGCGAAGGCTGGACTGCCGGCGCATCAACCCTGCCGGAAAACAAACGGGCATTAAAAAAATATGCAGCACAGCTTAACAACATTGCCGTATTCAGCGATGATTTACGTGATGGTATTAAAGGTAGCGTGTTTGAAGCAGCCGATAAAGGCTTCGCCACCGGCGATACCTCCAAAGCAGAAAGTATAAGATTTGGTATTGTTGCTGCTACACAACACCCGCAGGTAAATTATAAAAAAGTAAATTACAGCAAAGCGCCTTATGCAAATTCGCCGGGCAGCGTTATCAGCTATGCCGAGTGCCACGATAATAATACCCTTTGGGATAAGCTTGCCATCAGTACTCCGGGAGCAACTGTTGCCGAACGTACCAACATGCACAAGCTGGCATTATCTATTGTGCTCACCAGCCAGGGCATTTCTTTTTTACATGCAGGCACCGAATTTCTGCGCAGCAAAAAAGGTATCGAAAATTCTTACAACAAACCAGACAGCATTAATGCTATTGACTGGAACCTTAAAACTATTAACAATGATGTGTTCACTTATGTGCAGCAACTCATCAGCCTGCGCAAAACACACACCGCTTTTAGAATGCAGACGGCAACACAAATACAACGCAACCTGAGTTTTTTACCTTCTCCGCCGGGTATTATCGGCTACCGTATAAACGGCAGCGCCCTTAAAGATAAATGGAAAGATATACAGGTATGGTTTAATGGCAATGCAACTGAACAGGCATTACCATCTGAATGGACTGCCGGTTATAAAACCGCTGTATTGAATAATGAGTTTGTTGCAGCAGCTTCTGGAGGGCAACCGGTTATTAAAGGGTATAGCTGTGTGATTTTGTACAAGGATTGAGATGAAGTTTTAAATTAATTTACTACATCTTCCTGTTCTTTCAAATGCCTCAGATCCAGCTCAGGCTTTTTGCCTTTAATGTTTGCATAGAAAGCAATGATTTTTTTTAAATCAGCGGTCTCATCTTCACTTGCAAAAAAAGCTTCGCCAACTATCACCAGTTTGTTTGCATAATCAAAGCCAATTGGCACAATGGGCACCCCTGCTTTTTTGGCGATATGGTAAAAGCCGGTACGTAAAGTATTTACTCTTTTGCGGGTGCCTTCGGGCGACAGGCCCAGCATAAAGGTTTCATTATTATTGAATAATGCAACTACCTGGTCAACCATACCGTGTTTACTAAAACGGTCAACCGGTGTGCCACCCAGTTTGCGAAGTATCCAGCCAAGTGGCCACACAAACAATTCTTTTTTACCTAAAAATTTTGCCTGCGGAATATTAAGAGCCTGCCTTGCTGCAAGGCCCACCATTACATCAACCCAATGAGTATGTGGTGCAACAGCCAATACTATTTTTTTATACTGATACGGGAAACTGCCGGATATTTTCCAGCGAAAGATTTTCCAATATAGCTTTAAAAAGAGGCGAAGCATTTTAGTAAGTTAGTTGATTTACAGTTGTAAAACATAGCAAAGATATTAATGAGTGGCAAGAGATAAATATGTTAACTTTCCTGTGTTGAGTTTAATCTCTTTTTAATTGTATGATGACAACCAGCGCATCCATCAATAAACTTTTTTCTATCCGTAATCAATACGGCAAAGGAAAGGTATTGGAAAAACTACAATTGCTCAGCAATATCAGCGTAAAAAATATTAAAAGTAAGAAAGCTCTACAAACACTGTATGCAGCATTATTATTTATGCAGGCTTATCCCGACAACAAAACAATGCATAAACAAGCGGGAGATAAGTTGCAGTTATTAACAGAATATATAAATGAGCACGAAGACCTACAATACAAGTTATACAACACGGGTATTACCGGCACAACCATGTGTGCAGGATTTGGTTTTGAAATGGTAAAGTGGTTAAGAAAAACACATCCTACATCAGTCAGGTTTAATTCATTTGAAAATGACGAAATACATATTCAGCCATTTGTTTCGGTTGTTATGAACAAAGCTGAGTCGGAAATTTTCCAGGACGGGAACGCATCCTGGAAGGAATGGTTAATGCAGGTAAAGCCGGAAGAAGATATACTGGATCAGCTGATTGCTATTTTCGACTGCAGTGATATAAGGCCCGAAGTAAAAGATGAAATTTGGAATGCCATTGGTATTAATATTGAAATCGATTTTGTAACTCACTGTCGTTTGCCGCAATCAATGACTAAAATTTTTTATCACCGGTCATTGATCAGGAAAGAAAAAAATAATGAACCATTACCCAAACCGGTTCCGGTTAATTTAGCCGATACCTCAGCAGAACAGATCATTGACTGCAGCAGAATGATACTGCTAAGCCATCTCCGGGAGATTGATCCAATCAGCTTTACAGCAGCAAAATTAATTTCCTGTTATCACTTATCCCGGGGCATTTCAATTGCTTTGATGGGGATGGTACCCGAACGGCGCCACCCTATTGACAGTTACATGGGCTATATGGTTTTTAAGAATGGTTTACCGGTTGCTTATGCGGGTTCGTGGATATTGTTTAACAGCGGCCGTATTGGCCTGAATGTTTTTCCGGATTATCGTGGGGGCGAAACCAGGTTTATTTTTGAACAGGTACTGCAATTGCATGCACGGGTCTATAATTTAAAACGGTTTACTGTAGATCCTTATCAAATTGGAAAAGTCAACAATGATGGAATTCAATCAGGTGCATTTTGGATTTATTATCATGCAGGATTTCGGCCGATAGAAAAGAGGCAACAACAGTTGGCGGAAACAGAAGCAGCGAAAATCAGTAAGAGTAAAAAATACAGAACCTCTCCAGCTGTTTTAAAAATCCTGGCTGACTCCAGGCTGGAAATGGTTTTACAAAAAAACGCCACCCGATTTGATGCTACAGATATGAGCAGAGTGTATGCCGGAATCCTTATAAAAAAGCATCTTGGCAACCGGCAGCTTTCAGAGAAGGGTGCTGTAAAAAAACTGGCCGGGATCTTAAAAATAAAAAATTATCAGGATCATAATATGCACTTTGTTTTAAAAAACTGGTGTATTTTTTTATTGTGTAATGAAAAAGAATTTGTTCAAAACAATCGTTTAAAAAAGATATTAAAAACCCTGTTTAACCTGAAGGCAACGGGGAGCGAAGAAGCATATATGGCTACTTTACAAAAAGCACATGATTTGCGAAAACTTGTGGAAGAACTTATAAAGATTTATGCATTTGAATTGAGGCACTGAAAATTTTAACTACATTTATTATACCCAATAATCACCTTTATTAAAATCATAAACCATGAAATCAGATTATGAAATTGCCCAGGAAAATATAAGTCAGCCAATAACGGCCATAGCCGAAAAAATGGGACTGCCGCCGGAGATGCTGATACCTTATGGCCGCTATAAAGCCAAGATAGACATCCGGAGTTTTGATGAGAAGAAAGTGGCAAATTCAAAATTGATTTTGGTTACAGCCATTACACCCACCAAAGCAGGCATTGGTAAAACAACCACATCTGTTGGCCTTGCCGATGGGTTGAATAAACTGAAAAAGAAAGTAGTGCTGGCTTTGCGTGAGCCCTCGCTGGGACCATGTTTTGGTATGAAGGGAGGTGCAGCCGGCGGCGGCTACAGCCAGGTGGTGCCCATGGAAGAAATTAACCTGCATTTTACCGGCGACTTTCATGCCATTACCGCAGCCAATAATAATCTGGCAGCCTTGCTGGATAATTTTCGTTTTTACAATCGTGGTAAACCGGAAGGAATTAAAACTGTTTTATGGAAACGCTGTCTGGATGTAAATGACCGGGTGCTGCGTAAAATTGTTACTGCCTTGGATACGCCAAATAACGGTATTCCATCCGAAACTGGATTTGTAATTACACCAGCCAGCGAAATTATGGCAGTGCTTTGTTTATCGGAAGGTTTGGAAGAGCTGCGGAAAAAAATTGACAATATTTTACTTGGTTTTACTTTTGCAGGTGAGCCTTTCACTACAAAAGACCTTGGTGTAACAGGCGCAATTACTGCTTTACTAAAAGATGCCATTCAACCCAACCTGGTGCAAACATTGGAGGGTACACCGGCCATGATTCATGGTGGCCCCTTTGCCAATATTGCCCATGGCTGTAATTCGTTAATGGCTACTAAAACGGCACTACAGTTTGGTGATTATGTGGTAACAGAAGCAGGCTTTGCAACTGACCTTGGTGCAGAAAAATTCTTCAACATAAAATGCCGCAAAGCAGGATTACAGCCAGCCATGAGTGTGTTGGTGGCTACATCGCAGGCACTTAAACTAAGCGGCGGTGCCGATGCTAAAACCATGATGCTGCCCGATATGGCGGTGCTGGCCAAAGGTGTCCGCAATCTTGAAAAACATATTTCAATCCTTAAATCATTCGGGCAAAAAGTATTGGTAGTGCTAAACAGGTATCAGTTTGATACTGCCGAAGAAATTGCCTGGCTGCGTAACTGGTGTGCCGAAAAAGAAGTGGCTTTTGCGGTGAATGATGGTTTTACACATGGAGGCGAAGGAGCACTGGAAATGGCGCAGGCTGTGGTGGATATTTGCGAAAAGCCATCGCCACCCATACAACATACATACGAGCTGAGCGATGATATTGAAACCAAGATCCGTAAAATAGCAACTACCATTTATGGTGCTACTGATGTTGTGCTGTATAAAAAAGCACAGGACATGATCAAGAAAATAAAACAGCTTGGTTTGGAACACCTGCCTGTTTGTATGGCAAAAACACAATACTCTTTTACACACGACCCCACAAAAAGCGGCCTTGATGGTGATTTTAAAATAGATGTGGATGATTTGGTAATTAACCAGGGTGCAGGTTTTATTGTAGCTGTTTGTGGCGAAATGGTGCGTATGCCGGGGCTGCCTAAAATTCCACAGGCAAATAATATTGATGTGGTAGATGGAAAGATTATTGGTGTGAGTTAGGGACTGTGGTCTTTATTGTATTTTTCGGGGAGGCAGCGGTATCAATACACTGGTTCTTTTTTTATATTCTTCAAAAGCAGGATTGCCTTTGTATTTTTTTTCGAGCATGGGAATGCCGGATACAAATACCAGCAACAAAGTAATTGTAAGCGGGCTGATAATAAAATAAAAGCTGTTTGCAAACGGAATGGTGATAAAAAAAATGCTCCACCACATCAGGATCTCTCCAAAATAATTCGGGTGGCGGCTGTATTTCCATAAGCCTGTTTGTATTATTAAACCTTTGTTTTTTTTGTCAGATTTAAAAACTGCCAGTTGCCAATCTGCCATCGCCTGAAAATAAAAACCAATTATCCAGCAGCATAAACCAATCCAGGTAAAAACATTCCATTGAAGCGATTCCGCAACTGCCGCATGTATGATGGGTGAAATAATAATCAGCAGAAAAAACCCCTGTAACAAAAACACTTGCAGATAACTGCGCAGGTAAAAAGATTTCCCCCATTCTTCCCGCCAGGCCTTGTAACGAAAATCTTCTGTTTTGTTTTTATTACGGGTGTAAATGTGAATACTCAACCGCAACCCCCAAAAAGTAACAAGTGCATATAATAGTATTGAAACATCGGAAGCCGGGTAAGTATAAAAAAGAAAACCACAAATAAGAATATACCCAGGTCCCCAGGCAATATCGGCTACATCATTTCTTTTTTTATAAACAGATATGGCAAACCAAACGCTTGCATAAACAAAAATGATAAGGAAGCAGGTTATAAAAACAGTTAACATTTAAGCAACCCATTTTACAATATAAAAACCGGCTGTGCTTACAATGCCGGTGAGTACAGCGCCCCAGATGATATCAATAAAAACAATTGGCAGCGGCCAGTCTTTTAAGGTAGCTAAATTGGTAAGATCGTAAGTGGCATAAGTAAAAACACCAAACAGCGCCCCACTAATGATAGCTTTGGCCAAAGAGTTTTTTTCAACAGCCGGCAATATGGCAAAATAAAAAATACCAATAATAAACAACAGGTAAAAAATAATAGCAGCGGGCCAGTTTACTTTATCGCTCAAAAAACTGCCCAGGTATTTTTTGTAAAGTCCTTTGGCAATAAAACCAAGCCAGGCCATATCTACGGCAAAAAAAACGATGGTGGTAAGCAGGTAATTGATGAAGAGTTTATAAAATGGCATAGATATAAAGTTAAACTAAATACTACAATAAAGCAGTTTGTAGTTTACGAAAAATAAAATGACATTATATTTGGTGATGCAAAATCTTAAACAACAGTTTTTATTAAGAGACGATATCACGTATCTCAATTTTGGATCCTTTGGTGCCTGCCCAAAACCGGTTTTTGAAAAGTACCAACAGTTTCAACTGGAGTTGGAACAGGAGCCGGTGCAATTTATTACCGTAAACGGATTAAAATACCTGGAAACAGCAAGAGAGGCACTGGCTAATTTCCTGCATTGCCATAAAGACGACCTGGTATATGTAACCAACCCATCGTATGCTGTAAATACTGTAGCTAAAAGTTTAGATCTTAAAGCAGGCGATGAAATTTTAACCACCAGTCTGGAATACGGTGCTTGCGATAAAGCCTGGGAATATTTTTGTAAAAAAACCGGAGCTGTTTATGTAAAGCAATCCATTTCATTGCCCGTAGAATCGAAAGCAACATTTGTGGCAGAATTTTTTAAAGGGTTAAGCAGTAAAACAAAATTGATTTTCATAAGCCATATTACAAGCAGCACAGCCCTGCGCCTGCCAGTGGAAGAAATATGTGCAGCTGCAAAAGAAAAAGGCATACTCACTTTTGTAGATGGTGCACATGCGCCCGGACAAATACCATTGAATTTACAGGATTCGTCTTTTGATATGTACACCGGCGCTTGCCACAAATGGATGATGACACCCAAGGGCAGTTCTTTTCTGTATGTAAAAAAAGAATTGCAGCACATGATAGATCCGCTGGTTGTTAGCTGGGGCTATAATGCACAGTTTCCTTCTCATTCAACTTTTTTGGATTATCACCAGATGAATGGCACAAGAGATTACTCAGCTTTTTTAACCATACCAACAGCCATAGAATTTATGCAAACGCACAATTGGCCGCAGGTTGCTGCTGATTGCAGAAAGCTGGTACAGGCAAATGCTATTGCATTTTGCGAATTGTTGGTAGCAAGTCCGCTTGCACCAATAAATGATGATTTTATTTTACAACTCTTCAGCGCAGAAATAAAAACTACAGAGCCTGAAAAGTTATACCGCCATTTTTTCGACAACTATAAAATTGAAATACCGGTAATGCGGCATGGAGATAAAGTGTACCTGCGCTATTCTATTAATGCATTCAATAGTCAGCAAGACCTTGATACACTGTTTGCGGCAATTAAAGAGATAAAAAGTAAAACAGACCTGATTGGCTAAGAAAGTCAATCAGGTCTTGAAATTATTTTTGTAGCGGTTGTCAGTTTAATTTTTCTGCAAAAAATTCTACCAGCCTTTCATCACTCATTTTGTTTGCAGTAGATTCTTCTGTTTTTGTGTTTTTAAACTGAGGAGTTTCTGCCAGGTAATGAATAAATTGCTCCTGAACCTGGCCCGTGCCGGTTGCATGCAGGTGTGTAGCATTTACCATGTGTGCTGCTATTTCTTTAAAAAATTTTGCCTGCAGCATTTGTTTCTGGTTGTTCTCATTCTTATTGCTTGGGCTTGGCGAAACAGCTTCGCCGGCAATATGCGCCAGTACAGTCAGTATTTCTGTTTCCGGATTTTCATATCCTACTACGGTGGCGTGTTGTGTATCCATCCACACACCGAATTTTTTTTGCTTGTTCATATTGTTTTATTTAGTGTACTGTATGTAATCAATAACCATACCCTAAATGCCAGAAACACTTTTACCTGATTAACTGTCTAAAATTTTATTTGTAGCCTATCCATTTTCTGTTGGGTATGTCAAAAAGCCAGTAAATACCATTGCTGTAGGTAAAATTAAAGGAAGACTCCACCGGAGCAGATTCGGGCAGTTTTAAAGTCTGTTGCAGGTAACCTTCTTTATAATTATACAATTCAATTTGCTTACTTGCTGTATTTAAAAAACCAAACTCGGCATTTTTAATATTGGTAGCAACTACATTGCTGTTATAATCTTCACCAACCTCCCCGTCATCTTCGCCGGGGCCTTGTGATTTTTTGCGGCCCCAATGTATCTGCACCGATTCTTTAACTTCGGCAGCATCAGCACTACTTTGATACAGCACGACCTGGTTCCCATCAAGAAAGGCAACACTTTTAAGAAGGGTATAGTACGAGCCTACACTTTGTTCATTAGGCTGGTTCATACCGGTGAATTTATAATAATTAGTTGTAGGGATGCCGGCGCTATTCAGTTCATAATTTATCCAGCCAATTTCATTGTAGCAGTTTGCCATTATCCTGTTGATAGATGGATTGAACCAAATGCCACGGATATCTTCCATGGTGGTAAGGCTATCGCCTGACACTCTTTTTCCTATAGAGGTAAAAACAGCCATAGGGAAGCCTGCATTGCCGCAAAATGCAGCATAATATTTTTTTGTTATCGGGTTCCAGCAAACACCGGCGCCACGTGTACCGCACAGTTCATCATCGGCAGTTTTGGGCATTTGTAATTCCATAACCTGCTTTAATGTGCGGTCTTGTGCAAGCAAGCCATTTGATGAAATTAGAAACAAGGCAATAATAAAAACGACATACTTTTTCATGATGTTTTTTTTACAAAGTTTGATAAAACATTTCACAATTGCTATACCTGCTGTTGGGTATTTATATAAAAAGCCAAAGCAATCAGCTTTGGCTTTTTATATAAATCAAATTCATACTTCGACAGGCTCAGTATGACATTTCGTTAAAACTCCGCACTCTTCGGATACCTTGGAAAAGGGATTACATCCCTGATATTGCCCATACCGGTTACAAACTGCACCAGGCGTTCAAAACCAAGCCCAAAGCCGGCATGAGGACAGGTACCAAATTTCCTCGTTTCCAGATACCACCATAATTCTTCGGCAGGTATATGCATTTCTTCCATACGTTGGGTAAGTTTGTCCATGCGCTCTTCACGCTGGCTGCCGCCAACAATCTCACCAATACCAGGCGCTAAAATATCCATGGCTGCCACAGTTTTTCCATCATCATTTTGACGCATGTAAAAACTTTTGATCTCTTTGGGATAATCAGTAAGTATCACGGGCTTCTTAAAATGCTTTTCAACCAAATACCTTTCATGTTCACTCTGCAGGTCGGTTCCCCAACCCTCAATCAAATATTGAAATTTCTTTTTCTTATTATGATTGCTTTCTTTTAAAATTTCAATGGCTTCAGTATAGGTCAGTCTTTCAAAATCATTATCAACCACAAAATTTAATTTCTCCAGCAAGCCCATTTCGCTTCTTTCAATTTGTGGTTTTTGTTTTTCTTCTTCTTCCAATCGTTGTGCTAAAAATTCCAGGTCTTCTTTATTGTTATCCATGGCATATTTTATCACGTATTTAATAAATGCTTCTGCCAGGTTCATATTATCTTCCAGGTCGTTAAAGGCAACTTCGGGTTCAATCATCCAGAACTCAGCCAGGTGGCGGGTTGTGTTACTGTTCTCGGCACGAAAAGTTGGCCCGAAAGTATAAATATCACTGAACGCCGTTGCTGCCAGTTCACCTTCCAGTTGTCCGCTTACAGTAAGGTTGGTACTGCGGCCAAAAAAATCTGCTGTATAATTTACAGAACCATCTTCATTTTTTGCAGCGGTTCCATCCAATGGTAATGCTGTTACTTTAAACATTTCTCCGGCACCTTCTGCATCACTGGCTGTAATGATAGGTGTGTGCAAATAAAGAAACCCTTTATCATTAAAAAATTTATGAATAGCAAATGCCAAAGCATGGCGAACACGAAATACCGAACCAAATGTGTTTGTTCTGAATCGCAAGTGAGCATTCTCCCGTAAAAACTCCAGGCTGTGTTTTTTAGGTTGCATCGGAAATGTTTCGGCATCACTATCGCCCAGTATTTCTATGGTGGTAGCTTTCAGTTCTACTTTTTGCCCCTTGCCTAATGAAGGAATTACTTCGCCGGTAGCTTTAATGCAGGCACCGGTTGTAAGGCGCTTTAACAAAGCTTCATCAAACTGGCCAAGTGTGGCAACTATCTGTACATTATTATTGGTGCTGCCGTCGTTAAGGGCAATAAACTGGTTGTTACGGAAAGTGCGTACCCATCCCATTACAGTTGCTTCGTAGTTGGCCTTATCGCTTGCCAACAGGTCTTTAATTCTGATTCTTTTGTTGAACATATTTATTATTTGTGGATTGCAAAGATAAGCGTTTGTCTGAACGGGGATTTCATTGGCATTACCATAATTAGTGCAAAACACAATTAAAGCCCAATAGAATTACCGCTTTTGAACGGAGTCCTTCGCTGCTCTCAGGATAAACTCTGCCACATCTGCCCAATCAAAGATTAACAGCCCACCCTCCAAAAAAATTCCTTTTTTTTAAAAAAACGCCGTAATATTGCATCAGATCAGGCTGAGGAGCAACTTTCAAACAAATACTTTATCAGCGGTTTAAATCCATCAATATAAATTCTCAATCACTATTTCAGATTTTAAGACGGGATTTTTGAAGAAAATCATTTTTCATTATTTATGTACGACATTTCACAACTGAACGA
>JAOAUI010000362.1 GCA_030157685.1 Ferruginibacter sp.
TGCCCAAAAAGGTTTTGCTGCCATCATCGTGCTGAAATTTGCGGAATACAAATTCACCTTTTGGGTTAAAAGCCCAGCCTGTAAAAGCACGGGCGGCTTCCTTCACATCATTTTCTGTATAATTACCACGACCCATGGTAAAGAGTTCCATCACTTCACGGGCAAAGTTTTCGTTGGGGTGCGATTTTTTGTTTTGCTGGTTATTTAAAAACTGCAGCATGGCGGGGCTTTTACTCACTGCCTTCAGCATATCGGCAAAACTGCCAAGGGCATTGGTACGGATAATATGTAAAAGTTCCTGCTGAAAAAAACTGTTTGGTATACGACAGGCAAAATGCCCATGCCAGAACAGGCTCATTTTTTCTCTTAATTGTGCTTCGCTGTTGATCATGGTTTCAAGCCAGCGCAGGTTCATTGTTTTCAGATCTTCTCTTGATTGTTCCCTTAATTTTTTCCGCAGTTCCTGGTTGTTTAATACCTTTTCCATTTCCTTCGGGTCGGTCATGCCCGTCATATATTCATCAGCAGGGTTCTTTGTTACCTCAAGTTTTTCCACCGGTTTGGAAGATGTTTTTACCAAAAGTGCCCAGAGGCTTTTTTGAGAGATGGTATCGAGCGAAGCCGCATTTTCTGCCATGGGGCCAAAAGCAGCCCGCCATAATAAATGCTGATTTTTTATACGATTGGAGACCGCCATAATAATAGGTATGATTTTAACTGATTAATTGAACTGGAATAAGACTGTTCAAAAAGCCAGTGGTTTAATCATAAATTTACAATAAACGGAATAATAAAAATCTGCGGGTTTTGTTTACCTTGTTATTTTAAAATAATATGCAGTTAAGAGCTTTTAAATATTTATCGCCATTAGTAATATATGTGCTGGCCTGGCTGGCTTTTATCGGTAAGGGATGGATAACCTGGAGCCCGATGATCTATGCCTGGGTATTGATGCCGGCACTTGAGCTCTTCATCCGCCCCGATAAAACAAACTTAAGTGCGGCAGAAGAAGAACTGGCGAAAAAAGACAGGGTCTATGATTACCTGCTTTACATTATTGTGATTTTACAGTTTGGTGCTTTGTATGTTTTTTTAACCGCCATGCAAACTGCCCAATTGCTTTGGTGGGAAATTACCGGGCGCATTTTCAGCATGGGTTTACTTTGCGGCACATTTGGCATTAATGTGGCGCACGAGCTGGGCCACCGGGTTAATAAATACGAACAGGTTTTTGCCAAAGCGCTTTTACTCACTTCGCTTTATATGCATTTTTTTATTGAGCATAACAAAGGCCATCATAAAAATGTAGCCACGCCCGAAGACCCCAGCAGTGCCCGTTACAATGAGCCTGTTTTTACTTTTTACTTCCGCACCATTATCTTTTCATACATCTCTGCCTGGAAAATTGCCAACAATGAAATGAAGAAAAAAGCCCTGCCGGTTTTGCATTGGAGAAATGAGATGTTGCAGGCTCAGATTATTCAACTCTTATTTGTTACTGCCATTGTTTTAATGTTCAGCTGGCAGATAACCCTATATTTTTTTGCCGCTGCAACCATTGGCTTTTTATTGCTTGAAACGGTGAACTATATTGAACATTACGGCCTTCAACGCAAAAAACGGGCCGATGGAAATTATGAGCGTGCCATGCCGCAACACAGCTGGAACAGCAATCATATACTGGGCAGGCTGATGTTGTTTGAACTAAGCCGCCACAGCGATCATCATTACCTGGCCAGCAAAAAATACCAGGTGCTGCAGCATCACGAAGATGCACCACAACTGCCTACAGGTTATCCCGGAAGCATGATACTGGCTTTGGTACCACCACTGTGGTTTTATGTGATGAATAAAAAGATAAAGCAGTTACAGAAAGAAACATAATCGGCTGCGTCTTCTCTCAGCACCTCCTTTTCACTGCGATTAAGTTTATAACGCAGAGAAAAAGAGAAAAGAAGGTTGCGCAGAAATTTAGTTTGTAATTTTTGCATGGCCAAAATAGCTATGCAGTACTGCAGGTAATTCAATGCCGTTTTCTGTTTGATTATTTTCAAGCAGGCAGGCCACAATTCTTGGCAGTGCTAAAGATGAGCCGTTGAGAGAATGTACCAGTTGGCTTTTTCCATCTGCATCTTTATACCTTACTTTTAAGCGGTTGGTTTGAAAGTTTTCGAAATTACTTACAGAACTTACTTCCAGCCATTTTTGCTGGGCCGCACTGTACACTTCAAAATCGTAGGTAAGGGCAGATGCAAAACTCATATCGCCGCCACAAAGGCGCAAAATGCGGTAAGGCAGTTCCAGTGTATGCAGCAGTTTTTCAACATGGTTTACCATTTCTTCCAGCACTTCATAACTTTTATCAGGATGAACGATCTGCACCAGTTCTACCTTGTCAAACTGGTGTACCCTGTTCAATCCTCTCACATCAGCACCAAAACTTCCGGCTTCTCTTCTAAAGCAGGGTGTGTAGGCCGTCATCTTTATGGGCAGATCCGATTCCTTTACAATTTCATCCCGGTAAATATTGGTAACCGGTACTTCGGCAGTTGGTATCAAATAAAAATTATCTGCAGTTGCATGATACATCTGCCCTTCTTTATCCGGCAGTTGTCCGGTACCATA
>JAOAUI010000363.1 GCA_030157685.1 Ferruginibacter sp.
ATGAAGAAGCTTTTAAAGCAGTGCATCAATTGGGCGGGCAGATAACTTCTGTAAGGTTGAACCCTGAAAAATTAAAAATTAAAAATTCAAAATTCAAAATTGAAGGAGCAGTTTCCTGGTCTTCCGGCGGTTATTACTTAACAGAACGTCCGTCTTTTACTTTAGACCCCATCTTTCATGCAGGAGCCTATTATGTGCAGGAAGCCAGCAGTATGTTTTTGGAAGAAGCGTTAAAACAAACAGTTGATCTTACTAAACCTGTAAAAGTATTAGACCTCTGCGCAGCACCCGGTGGAAAATCTACTTTAATACAATCCATTATTTCGGCAGATAGTTTATTGGTAAGTAATGAAGTAATAAAGACAAGGGTAAATATCCTGGCAGAAAATATTACCAAGTGGGGAGCAGCCAATGTAATTGTTACCAATAACGACCCAAAAGATTTTCAGCGGCTGCAAAATTATTTTGATGTGATTGTGGTAGATGCGCCCTGCAGCGGCAGCGGCTTGTTTCGTAAAGATCCCTATGCTATTAATGAATGGAGTAAAAACAATGTGGCACTTTGTGCCCAGCGCCAGCAAAGGATTATAGCCGACATTATGCCTTCTCTTAAAGACGGGGGCATTTTAATTTACTCAACCTGTTCTTATTCTAAAGAAGAGGATGAGGAGATTGAAGATTGGCTTGCAGAGCAGTTTGCAGTTGACAGTTTGCAGTTGGCAGTTGAAGAAAGCTGGGGGATTGTTGAAACGGTTTCAGAAAGATCGGGTTCATTTGGCTACCGTTTTTATCCTGATAAAGTTAAGGGCGAAGGTTTTTTTATTGCAGCTTTTAAGAAACCTTGTAATACAGAGATTGTCAGCGAAATCAAAAATCAAAAATCAAAAATCAAAACTAAACAGGCGTTTACAGCAAAGGAAATTGAAATAGTAAAACCATACCTGGTAAATGCAGATAATTATTTCTACATAAAACAAAATGAAGAAGTAATTGCTATGCCCATGCATCTTGAAAATGACCTCACCATTATTCAATCTGCTTTATACATAAAAAAAGCAGGCGTAAGGTTGGGCACCATCATCCGCAACGAACTGATACCTGCCCATGACCTGGCTATAAGTAATATTATTGATCCTGCCATTCCCAAACTGGAAGTAGATACTGAAACTGCTTTACAATACCTCCGTAAAATGGATATCACTGCAGAACCTTCCATTAAAGGCTGGGTGTTGCTTACGCACCAACAGTTACCAATAGGCTGGATAAAAATAATGCCAAACCGCACCAATAATTACTACCCCAAAGAGTGGCGCATTCTTAACAAATGAATAAGTGCCTTAACCGGCAAAATTCCTTTTCTTTGCAATGCAAATTATCCAATATGAAAAAATTATTCTTCCTGTTTTTAATAATACCTTTTTTTACTGCTGCGCAGGATAAACTGCTGGTTGAAGGTGTATCTCCGGGCCTGTACCTCACTCACAAAGTTGCACCTAAAGAAAATTATTACAGCATTGGAAGGATTTATAATGTAAGTCCTAAAGAGATTGCACCATTTAATAACCTGCAGCTGGAAAAGGGTTTAAGCCTTGGCCAGAGCATTAAAATACCATTGAACGGTACAAATTTTTTTCAAAGCGGCAATGCAGCAAGTGATGAAACATTTGTACCCGTTTATCATAAAATAAAAGAAAAAGAAGGTTTGTACCGGGTTGCTAAAAACCATAATGACCTGCCTCTGGAAACACTGAAGCAGTGGAATAACATTAGCGGCGATGCAGTTAAGAACGGAGTGCAGCTTGTGGTAGGTTATCTTAAAGTGAAAAAAGAACTATCAAGCCTTGCAAAAAATGGTATAGGTGCTTTAATTGGTTCAACAGTAATAGTGGCAGCTGAAGAGAAGAAAGAAACAGTGCCGGAAGTTGTTAACCCTCCTGTTGTTAAAAAGGCAGCAGAAAAAACCAACGCAAAAGAAGTTGAAACAAAAACTGTAGCTGCTGCTGAAAAAGTAATTGCAAAGCCTGAAAAAATAACTCCTGTAGCTGAATCGAAAAAAACACCAAGGGAGAAAACTACCAATGATGCTGACTTTAAAGCTTTGTATGAATCGCAGTTAAAAAATGCAGAGGGTACAGAAACAACCGGAGATGCAGGAGTTTTTAAAAGCACCAGCGGCTGGACCGATAAAAAATATTATTGCCTGCATAACGGGGCATCCCCCGGAACCATCATTAAAATTACCAATCCTGCCAACGGAAATGTTGTTTTTGCAAAAGTGCTGGATGCAATACCAGACATTAAAAAGAATGAAGGGCTTTTACTGGTTATAAGCAATGCTGCTGCAGATGCATTGGGCGCTGCAGAAGGTAATTTCAGCTGTTCAATAAAATATTCAAAATAAAAATTTCAGCTGATTCCTAAAAATGGTAGCCTCTTAAAAAAGCGGCAATGTCCATTTTCTTTTTTCCTTCCAATTGCAGTTCCTTTACAGCAATATAGCCATCAGCACAGGCAAACTGTAAATAGGTTTTATTGTCTGTTTTAAAACTGCCTGCCTGCTCTGTTGGTTGTTCAAATATCTTTTCAGATTTATAAATTTTTAGTTTTTTCTCCAGCAGAAAAGTGAAAGCCGCAGGATAAGGCGCAAGCCCCCTTATTAGATTATACACTTCATCAACCGGTTTGTTCCAGTCAATCTTGCAGGTTTCAGTGAAGATTTTGGGAGCATGTTTGAGCAGTCGTGAGTCGTGAGTCGTGAGTTGTGAGTCGTGAATTGTGAGTGGAGAGTCGGCTTTAGCAGTCTCCTTACTCACGTCAGATGATTCCCCACTTCCGACTGAAGATTGAGGAGTTTCTGTTAAACTGCCATCAGCCAATCCTTTGATAGTTCTTACCAAAAGCTGAGCACCAATTTCTTTCATTGTATCATGCACATCACCGGCATTATCGGTTTCATTAATTGCAAAACTTTCCTGTAATAAAATATCGCCGGTATCAATTTCATGCTTTAGTTTAAAAGTGGTAACACCGGTTTCTTTTTCACCATTGATAACAGCCCAGTTAATGGGTGCAGCGCCACGGTATTGCGGCAGCAGGCTTCCGTGCAGGTTTACCGAGCCCATGGGCGGCATGTTCCAAACAACTTCGGGCAGCATTCTGAATGCAACTACAATTTGCAGATCGGCATTTAATGCTTTCAAGTTTTCTAAAAACTCAGGGTTCTTTAATTTTTCGGGTTGCAGCACATGCAACTTATTTTCTACTGCATATTTTTTTACAGCACTTTGCTGCATTTCCATTCCACGGCCGGCAGGTTTATCAGGTGCAGTAATAACCCCCACAATAGTACAACCTGCTTTTACCAGTGCATCCAGCGATGCAACAGCAAATTCAGGTGTGCCCATAAAAACAATTCTCAATTTTGTAAAATCTTCCATCAGCAAATAAAATGTAAGCCCCTTTAATGATGAGGGGCTTTTACAAATGCGAAGTTAATAAAGTATCTGCTAGTTCAATTATTGGGATTAGGCGTAGTAAACGTACTGACCATACCATCAGGCGAAAGCTTTCTTATACAATTATTCCATTTATCTGCAATAAATAAATTCCCCCGGCTGTCGTAAGCCAATCCCTTGGGAAAAGTAAACCAGGCAGTTAATGCTTTGCCGTCTTTAAGCCCCTCCTGGGCACGGCCACCAATGTTTTGTCCGCAGGGGTCAATGGTGTTGTTACCCGCCAGTGTGGTTACTTTGCCATTGGCTATTTTAGTTATTCTGTGGCTTCTTTCATCCGCATAAATTATTTCACCTTTTTTATTTACCATAATTGTTTCAGGCGAAAATAATTCGGCTACACTGGTATCCCCGGTTGTATAAACGGGGCACCATTCTCTTTTGTATGGTTTGCCGGCAACATGACTAAAATTCCCTGTTGCAATATTTATTTTTTCAACCGATCGGGCAGTACCGCTGGTTGTGTACACAATATTGCCAGCCTCATCACAGGCCATTCCCGAAACGCCATTAGTTACAACAAATTTTCCTTCAGTGTTCTTCAGGGTGCTTACCATGCCATCTGCAGATATTTTACGAATAATTCTGAACGTCTTTAAATACTTTAATTTTTTATCTTTCAGATAATAGTTGTCTGTTACGTAGTTGTCGCCAATTTCTGCTGCAATTCTGTCATAGCTGTCAGTTACATAAATATTGTCCTGCTTATCTATAGCCATATGGTCAATTTTAGTAAATACTGCCGTCGCAAGCGGACCGTCAATAATTCTGTAGTTACCAATTACCCCGGTATAAAGTGTAGAAACAATTTTATTATCGGGTGTTACAGTTATCTTATAAATATTACTGCCATCGCTGGCATACAGGTTATTTTTTGAATCAATAATAAGATTGTTGAAAGCTTTGTCAATACTGCCACCTCCATCCAGTTTTCGCAGGTCTGTCACTTTCCCGTCAGGGGTTATTTTGCCTATCCCATATTTCAGCATCACAAACAAATTATCCCTGCTGTCTGCTACAAGTTGGGTAGGGTCGTTTAATTTTACCTGCTCATTACCCGGTTGTGCATGTAAATTTCCCGCAAAGGAAATTGCAAAAATGAGCAAGCATTTTTTCATGTTTTATTTTTTGAGTATTGATTCAATCAGCAATTGCTGCTGCAGGGTTTGTTCTTTTAATATTTCAATTTGCTTTTGCTGTTCTTTTATTCCTTCCAGCAAAACAGGTATCAACTTAACATAATCCACACCTTTGTAACCTTTCGTGTCAATTGTTTTCACCATTTCCGGAAAAACTTTTTCAACTTCCTGCGCTATTAACCCATACTGCCGGTTGTTTTCAAAATTCCATTCGGGAAAAGCCTGCCTGTTCATCTCATAAGTTACCCCATTTAGCTGTTGCAGTTTTGCAAGCGCATTCTCAAGAGGTTGTATATTTTTTTTGTAACGGTAATCAGATGGGGTGATTGTACCTGTTGCAAGTATGTTACCTATAACATGCAGTTTTTGTGTAGGGCTACTTGTACCAATGCCCACATTACCGGTAGAAATTTCCATTACCATTCCCCAGCCATTGGGTGTACCGGTTCCGTAAAATCCAATCGAATTATCGTTTTCCATTCCCACAAAACCGGTATTGGTGGTATTGGCATTGTTATTAAACCAAATACCGGCGCTGGTTGCATTGCTGCCGCCGCTGTGAATTTTCATACGGCCATTTACTTCTAATCTGAAAGATGGACTTGTAATACCAATGCCTAATTCTCCGGTTCCTTTTAGTTTCATTAATTCTGTTGAGCTGCTTCCTCCACCATCACCCGCAAAAAAAATATGCTCAAAATTACCAAAGGGTATCTGGTAGCGCAGGTCACCGCCCGTTGTGCCAAATCCTAAAAAATTATGATCATTATTAGCCGACGACATCAATACAATTTTCCGGTTTGCTGCGGTATTTGCAAACTCAAGCGGAGCCTGTGGGTTATTATTATTTATACCCACAAAGCCATCACCTGTAATACGCATCAGTTCAACCGATGCTGTACCGGCCGTATTGCCGGAATAAAAAACATGATCAGTAGAGACCTTGGGCACCTGGTACCTGAGTACATCTGAGTTTACACCAAAGCCATAAAAATTGTGTTCGTTGTTTGGGAAATTTCCCCAGAAATTATTGTGTAGTACTATTTTATTATTTGCATAAGTATCGCCAAATTGCAACTCTGCATTTGGAGTGGTTGTTCTGATACCAACAAAATTGCTTGTATTTATTGTTATTGGATTTTCCAGATTGGTTGCCTGTAAAAAAATATTTCCACCACCATATTTGTAAATGTTCAGGTTGTCGTTATTATCTGTTCCTACATAGGCAGATTCTACTCCATTAACCAAATGTTTCATAATAGACATTCCGTTTTTTGCTACTCCGGAAGCATAATCTGTTTGAATATTAAGTGTACTAGGAAAGAAGAAAGTTGGATCTGTGATATGTCCCATGGCAATTTTGCCATCCTGTAATTCCATAGTAGCTAAACTTGTATTATAATCCATATCGCCTCCAACACCAAAATAAATGGCTTTGTTTGCTGCATTTCCGCCAAACCCATCTGCATAATTCCATAAATAGCTTTTAAACGAATTATTCCTGTCTACACCCATAAATAATCCTTTTACTTCGTCCGGTTGATTTTCCTGGTTGGGATAGGTAATTCTTACGCCGTTTTTATTGGTTACGTTAGTGGCCGGCGCAAACTGGGATGTAGAATGTATGTCTAAAGCATAATGAGGTGTTCTTTGATAAATACCCTGGCCATACTGGTTAATATTTACAGCCGGTCTTGCAAATGGTGCAAAAATATCAAACCCTATTCTGATAGCTGCATCAATATTATTACCATAGTTCCAGATAACAGTTTCTTTGGGATTGGTGACGTTTGTTCCAAATACTATTCCTTTGTCAATATTTACCGGGTTGCCCATATCAAATAATTCTGTAGGTACTATACGCATACCAACTATAGATGCTGGAGGAAAAGGGTCACTTAAGCGTATATCCAAAGCATATTCAGGACTTCTATTTGAAAAACCGATTCTGCCACCCATTGCAACCTGCTTAAGCCTCAGCATTTCATTTCCTCCTGCAAGAAAAGAAACATCCTGTGATTCAAAAGTTCCCAGGTAAGTATCAGTTGCAAAATTTATTGGTGCATTGTTTGCCGAAGAAGGAGGAGTGGTATTATTATTACCATGCAGGCCCCAATAAGAACTGTCGCTTTTCTTATTATCAGTCATCCAGTTCCATTGGCTGTTTTGATAGTAATAGAAGCCTGTACTATCGGGGCCTGTTTGATAAATTAATAACCCGGTTGCGGGAGTAGTTACAGCATATTTTTGCGCTTTGGTTAACCTGGGTATCAGCAGGCCCTTTGTTGTACTCTTTATATCAAGCAAGGCGCTGCTGTTAGCAGTTGAGCCATCTGTATTTATTGCAAGAGATTGAGCCCTGGATATATGGGATAAAAGGAGGGATAATAAAATAATTGAAACTATTTTCATAATTGTACAATTTGAATAAGGAATTGTGGTTTTTTAATTTACCCTTACGTAAAACTGTATAAAATCCCCCAAATAATGTATCCCGTAAAAACAGGATATTCCCGAAAAGAATTTTAAAAACATAATGGAATTACGCCATCATTATCATGATAAATTTTATAAATAAAAGCCGGTTAGGTTTAAGTATATATATCATGGAAAAAGGGGAGTAATAAATCAGGAAATTAATATAATCATTGCAATGTCAAAATGTTTGAAACAACACATTGATTAACTATCTTTTCAAAATGAAAGTTTTGCTCCTTTTTGTATATAATATTTTGTTGCTGCAAAGCTTTATTGTTTCTGCACAGATTAAAACAGAAAGTGACAGTCTTCGAACCATATACCTGCTCGAGAAAAACGATTCTATAAGAACAGAGAAACAACTTCAATATATTGGAAGCCTGTTAAGAAAAGATAAAAATTTTGCTGCAGCAGAAAAAGAGCTGCTTTCAATACGCAAGTCAAAAAAACAGCTTAAATTTTCTACCACACAACCCTGGCTATATTTTTACGATGCATTGATATTGTATTACAATACCCAATATATTCCCAGCATCATTTTACTCGAAAAGGCCCGGCTGGATATCAGGAGAGTTAACGAATCGCCGGGGATACTTGCTTGTGCAGCCAGTGTATACAACCTTACGGGCCTTAATTACAGCAATATAAACGATTGGGAAAATGCGCAGGCCAATTACCAGAATGCCATTAATGCTTATGAAAAGAAAAATGATTCTGCGGGTATTTCATTTATCTATATGAACATGGCTTATATTTTTATAGATTACCAGGATTGGACAAATGCGGCCGTGAGTTTACAAAGGAGTTTGAAGTTTATGGGTGCAGGGGGTAATAAAAGCAGGCAGGGAATGACTTTTTCTACCCTGGCAGATGTTTATAGTAAAACCGGCAATGAAAAAGAAGCAATTATTTATCTGAATAAGAGCGATTCGCTGTTACAATTTTATAAAACGGTTGAATGTTATTTATTAAACTACCTCGCTAAGGGCCAGTTTTATTATTACAAACGGCAATTTGACGATGCACTTAAATATAGTATACCGGCAATAAATTATGCAAGGCAATGGAATGATTCTTCTTTTGTAGTAACCGCACTTGAATTAACTGCAAGAATTTACAGAGGTAAAAAAGATTACAGGCAGGCTTCTGCTTATTTGTCGGCAGGTATTGCCATTGCCGACAGGTTTAATTACATGGCCCTGCGTAAGGTAAACCTGATTGAGCAAAAGAATCTCTATACCGAAACAAAGCAATATCAGAAGGCATTACTTGCATCAGAACAGCTTATCAGTATTAACGACAGCCTGGATAAACTGATGAATAACAACAGGCGTATCATAAATGATGCATCTTATGAATCGGATAAAAAAGAAAAAAAGATTTCAACACTTGAACAGGAAAATGAATTGCAATTGCTGAGAATAAAACAAAAAAATTATTTCAACTATTTCCTTTTGGGGTCAATAATAAGCGTACTTATCTTTTCATTGCTCTCTTACCGCAATTACAGGCAAAAACAAAAGCTGCAGCAACAGCGTATAAATGAATTGGAAACACGTGAGCAGTTGACTGCAACCGAAGCTGTTCTGAAAGGTGAAGAGCAGGAACGGACACGCATGTCGAGAGATTTGCATGATGGGTTGGGAGGGCTTTTGTCGGGTATTAAATTCTCCTTTCAACATATCAAACAGAATGTATCAATGACAGCTGAAAATGAAAAAGCTTTTGACAGGAGCCTGGATATGCTGGACAGTTCCATACACGAGTTACGCCGGGTGGCACACAACATGATGCCCGAGGCATTGATGAAATTTGGATTAGATCCTGCCTTAAAAGATTTCTGCAATGATATAAACCAAACAGGCATTTTAAATGTAACTTATCAGTCAATTGGTATGGAAGAAGTGAAAATTAATCAAACAATTGCGATAACCATTTACCGGATTGTGCAGGAGCTTATTAATAATACATTGAAACATGCTGCGGCAAAACAGGCTATAGTGCAGCTTGCAAAAAGCGATCACCTGCTTACTGTTACCGTAGAAGATGATGGCAAAGGATTTGAAACTGCGGTTATCAGCAACACAAATGGTACCGGCTGGATAAATATTAAACACCGGGTTGATTTCCTGAAAGGAAATATAGATCTGCATTCGGCATCCGGAAAAGGAACATCAGTATTAATTGAACTGACTATATAGATGAAAATAAAAGTTTTTATAACAGATGACCACTACATGGTGGTGGAAGGCATTCACGCTTTGCTTCAGAACGAAGACAGTATTGCCTGGATGGGCCATGCTTCTGATGCAAATTCATGCCTTGCTTATTTACAGCAGCAATTACCCGATGTTATTTTGATGGACATCAGCATGCCTGGAATAAGCGGCATTGAATTGTGCCGTGAAGTAAAAGAAAAATATCCGGGTGTATTTGTAATTGGCCTCAGTACTTTTAATCAGCAGAGTTTTATTCAGAAAATGATGGAGAACGGAGCATCGGGCTATGTATTGAAAAATGCCGGCCGGGAAGAATTGATTGAAGCCATTCATACAGTAGTTAAAGGAAAACAGTTTTTAAGTTTTGATGCCGCAACTGCGTTAAGAAAACCAGATACGCAAAATGATATTCCTGTAATTACCCGACGAGAAAAAGAAGTGCTGGAACTTATTGCCGATGGTATGACGAACAACGAAATTGCCCAAAAACTTTTTATAAGCTCTACTACAGTAGATACACACCGTAAAAACCTGTTGGCAAAATTTGAAGCAAAAAATACAGCGTCACTCATCAGGATGGCAGCGCATGCTAAAATAATCTGAAAGCTGTTTATTCAAAATCTGTATATAATAAATACTTTTTTCTTTTTACTTTAAAGTCAGCGAGGCCGGGCTCCCAGCTTTTCTTTATTTCTATTTCTGTTTTGCCATCTTTTATCTGCTGCATTAATTGATCGTTACCGGCCAGTTTATTAAAGAAATTGTTTTTTAAAAAGAAAGTGTCCTTGCCGGGAAATAATTTATAAGCCTCCAGCAAATACTTCAGCTGAATTTTTTTATCCAGCCTTTCCAGCAATTCTTCGCTGCTGCCGCTCAAATTCCATCCATAACATTGCTGAAAAAAGCATTTACTGTTTTTTGCGCCGGCATTGGGTTTGGGTGTAAAAGCAAATAAGTTATCGGGTAAAGACGGATGTCCAAAAATCTGGAACGGTTTATCAGTGCCTCTTCCTTCGCTTAATACCGTGCCTTCAAAAAAGCAGGTAGAAGGGTAGAGATAGAGACTCTGCATTTCTTTTAAATTGGGCGAGGGCATTACCGGTAATTCGTATTTGGTATTGTGGTCGTAATTTTTACATTTAATAACCTGCATATGAAAGGGTGTATCAGTTGTTGGGTTGGTGGTAACATTATATGCGTTAATAGCATTGGCTTCTTTTGATAACCAGTTTTCGCCGGTGAGCATTAAGGCATATTCACCAATCGTCATTCCATATACAACAGGTATGGGTTGCATGCCTACAAAACTTTTAAACTGCATATCCAGCACCGGGCCATCTACATAAAAACCATTGGGGTTGGGGCGGTCAAGTATCAGCAGTGGCTTGTGGTTTTCTAATGCCGCTTCTAAATAATATTGCAGCGATGATATAAAAGTATAAAACCGTACACCCACATCCTGTATATCAAAAATCAGCACATCAACATCTTTCAAATCTTCAGGTGTTGGTTTTTTATGATTTCCATAAAGGCTTATTACCGGTATGCCTGTCTTCTTATCTTTTGCATCACTTACATGTTCACCTGCATCTGCATCCCCTCTGAAACCATGTTCAGGCCCAAAAATCTTGACAATTTTAATGCCGCTGCTCAGGAGTGTATCAATCAGGTGTGTATTTTTTACCATACTGGTTTGGTTAGCAAAAACCGCAACTGATTTGCCTTTGAGCATGGGCAGGTAAACCTGCATACGTTCTGCACCCGTAATAACGGAACTATTATTTACTGGCTGGGCAATTACCCAGTAACAATTTAATAATACAGCCAGGCAACAGTATTTTAACTTTTTCATGGTGCTAATTTCACAAAAACTTTTCATTCGGCAGTAATTATGTATTAATTTGCCCCCGTTTTAACAGAACCTGCCTTTTTTCTTCACCAGAGCAACAGAATAAAACCGGTAGCAACCCGCATTAAAATATTGCCGGTGAACAATTCATCTGCAACTAATAAAATAAAAATTTAAATATGAAACAGGTAAAAGAAGGTGATGTAGTAAAAGTGCACTACACCGGTAAATTAGTTAATGGAGAACAGTTTGATTCTTCGGTTGGGAGAGAGCCACTGGAGTTTACAGTAGGTGCAGGACAGATGATTAAAGGATTTGACGATGCCATGCCCGGCATGAATTTGGGTGAAAAGAAAACGATCAATATTGCTCCTGAAGATGCTTATGGCCCCAGGAGCGAAGAAGCAATTATTGAATTTCC
>JAOAUI010000364.1 GCA_030157685.1 Ferruginibacter sp.
TCTTGTTATTGCACAACCTTCTTTCATTTAAACCTTACTCGTATGTTATCTACCCTAAAAACAAAATCAATATGCAGGAATCTGCTGTTTGTCTTCAGCCTATCCTTATTTTTTTCCTGCCAAAAAGATTTGAGTCTTGAAGATGGCGGAACAGTTATTGTAACTCCACCCGATCTTTCAACAAAAATCAATTCATCCGTATCGGGTTTTGTTACGGATGAAAACGATAAGGCTGTTAAAGGTGCTACCGTGCAATTTGGCACAAGCACTATCACCACTGACAAATACGGTTATTTTGAAGCAAAGAATGTGCAGGTTGTAAAGGAAGCCGCAGTTGTTACAGTGATCAAACCAGGATATTTTAAAGGTATTAAAACATATATGGCAAAGGAAAGTAAAGCTGCTTTCTTCAGAATAAAGCTGATACCAAAGACTACTGTTGGCAATGTAAATGCTGCATCTGGCGGTACGGTTACTTTAGCAAATGGATTAAGCATTAAGTTACCTGCAGGTGGTATTGTAAATGCCACAACCAACACAGTATACACAGGCACCGTAAATGTTGCGGCTTACTGGATAAACCCAACAGCAGCAAACTTGCCCAATATTATGCCAGGCGATCTGCGTGGTATTAATACAGAAGGCACTTTAAAACTGCTGCAAACCTTTGGAATGGCCGCAGTTGAGTTAACTGGTTCATCGGGAGAATTATTACAGATTGTAAATGGACAAAAAGCAACACTCACTTTTCCAATACCTTCATCACTTGGCTCCAGTGCACCTGCATCCATCCCTTTATGGTCGTTTGATGAAGCAAATGGATTATGGAAGCAGGAAGGCAGTGCAACCAAGACCGGAAATACGTATGTAGGCGATGTTAGTCATTTTTCGTTTTGGAATTGTGATGTGCCGGCTAATTATGTGCAATTTAATTGCACGCTAAAAAATTTATCCGGAGATCCGCTGCCTTATACCTTAGTAAAAATAACCGTGGTGGGTACAAATAATTCGGGCTGGGGATACACCGATTCTACAGGTTATGTGAGCGGGGCTGTACCTAATAATGCCAATCTGGTATTGGAAGTATTGTCATACTACAACTGCCTAACTCCAATTTATTCACAAACATTTACTACTACCAATGTAAATATTTCTTTAGGAATAATTACGGTTCCTACTGCCAATAATATTGCAACTTTGAATGGCACGTTAACCAATTGCGCCAGTACACCTGTAACCAATGGATATATTATTATACAAGAAGGAAGTACTTATACAAGGTATCCGTTGAATAATACAGGCACATACAGTTTCGCCAGGGTTTTCTGTTCCTTCCCGCAAAGCGTTTTATTGATAGGTGAAGATGTTGCCAATACCCAACAAAGTAACCCGGTACCTTATTCAGTAAATGCAGGTGTAAATACAGTTAGCAACATTCAGGCATGTGGAGTTACAACGCAGGAATTTGTAAACTATTCAGTTAACGGGACAAATTTTTCACTTTCTCCACCAATCGACACTTTACTTGTGTACGGCTCAAACAGCAATTCTATATATATACAGGCCGGCCAGGTTGTGGGTAATAATAGTGTCTCTCTTTCATTCGTTTCACAAGGTATAGCCTTAGGCAGTATGCAATCACTAACTTTTTTTGGAACCCAACCACAAATGACCAACCCAAACATACAAAACCCCATTCTTGTAAATATTACAGAATATGGTGCAATAGGGCAATTTATTAGCGGAAACTTTTCAGGTATAATTATTGAAGCGCAGCCACCCAATACGGTTTACAATATTACCTGCAGTTTCAGGGTGAGGCGAACTTTTTAAATGCTTTATCTAATTTTACTAAAAGCTTTCTGCCAAAACAGAAAGCTTTTTTATTCCCTTTAAACTACGCCACTGTTTTCGTAAATTTGCAATTCCAAAAAGTTGAATAAAGATTTACCGTACAAGAGTGCGACGCCAATAAAGCTAAATAGCATTACTGCGGCCGGGCTCCAAAAAAAATATTATGGCAGAAAAATTAACCATGGGTGCAGATGGAAAACTACATGTTCCCAACAACCCCATCATCCCTTTTATTGAAGGCGATGGCATTGGCCCCGAAATTTGGCATGTAGCGCAAAAAGTATTTGATACCGCTGTGCAAAAAGCTTACAACGGCGCAAGAAAAATTGAATGGAAAGAAATGCTGGCCGGCGAAAAAGCTTTTAAACAAACCGGCGAATGGTTGCCTGCAGAAACTTTACAAACCGCCAGGGAATACCTGGTCTCCATCAAAGGGCCGTTAACCACGCCCATCGGCGGTGGCATCCGGTCGCTGAACGTGGCCATGCGGCAGGACCTTGACCTCTTTGCCTGTGTGAGGCCGGTTAAATGGTTCAAAGGTGTTCCCTCGCCCGTAACGCATCCCGAAAATGTGGACATGATCATCTTCAGAGAAAACACTGAAGATATTTATGCAGGCATTGAATGGAAAGCGGGATCGGCAGAAGCACAAAAGTTTGAGAAATTTTTGATTGAAGAAATGGGTGTAAAAAATATCCGTTTCCCGGGCGACAGCAGCTATGGGGTAAAACCTGTTTCATCTGAAGGAAGCAAGCGC
>JAOAUI010000365.1 GCA_030157685.1 Ferruginibacter sp.
GGTGTAAATTGTAATTGCTGGGTAACATAAGCCACATAAAGTGCCTGTATTTTTTCCTGCTTGGTTAAATCCTCGCCTTCCTGGGCAGAAGCCACAGAAAAACTGCCAAGCAAGAAGGTTAATATGAGTAAATATTTTTTCATGATAGTTTTTAGTTTTTTAATTCGTCAATGTTGATACTATTCAGGTATTTATCCAAAGCCTTTTCATCCAGCAGGTAATCTTCCTGCGAAGGCAATTCGTTTTCATCAATGCTGCCGGCCACCATAGCTGTTTTAACATCGGTGCCATTGGCTTCTAAAAATTTTACAATATCGGCATCAGAAATTTTTGCAAGCTCCTGATCAACATCCTGCATTTTTAAACCGTCAGTAACATAAGCCGGTAATTCAATTTTTTCTGTTGAGTTGCCGGTAAATTTAAAAACACCCAATGCCATCACCCCGGTAAAAACTGCTGCCACAGCGTATTTAAAGAAAGTAGCCGTACGCCTTTTCATACCAACCACTTTTACGGGTGGGTTCACTGCGTTCAAAACTGTTTCGCTTAAACCTTCAAAATAACCGGTAGGTACTTTAAAAACATTTTCGCTTTGAATGCTGTACAACATGGGCGATAAAGTGCTTATTTCTGCAGCGGCATCTTCTGTTTCCTGTGTTTTTATTTTGGCAATAATTGAACCGGCAAGGCCGTCAAAGTAACCGGCAGGCACATCACCTGTTGAGGAAGCAATATTGGCTGATCCGTTTTCAGTTGCAATGCCCATCAAAATATCAGCAGCCAGGTATTCAAAATATCCCTGCGGCACCCTAAAAACATTTACTTTTTCCATGGCTGCAATGGCGGGACTCAGCTCCTTCAATTCGTTCAATATGTCAATGCTATTTTCCATCTACGTAATTAAGACTGCGTTTTGTGTTAAAAGTTTAACTATTCAGTATAAAATCTTCAATTTTTTTTACTGCGTGATGATAGCTGGCTTTTAAAGCTCCTTCACTGGTTTCCAGCACCCTGCTCATTTTCTCGTAAGGCATTTCATCGTAATACCTCAAATTAAATACAACACGTTGCTTTTCAGGCAATTGCTGTATGGCAACCTGTAGTTTCCACTCCAGCTTATTGGCATCAAAATGTTTATCGGCCTGCAGCTTGTTGCTTAATCCGGTTTCCACATCGCTGAAGGATACCGAAGATCTTTTTTTCTCTTTTTCCAGGAAAGTGAGACATTCATTAGTTGCAATGCGGTAAAGCCAGGTGTAAAGCTGGCTGTCTTCCCTGAAATTCTCCAATGCATTCCACACTTTAATGAACATATTTTGCAATACATCATTGGCATCTTCGTGGCTTACCACCATACGGCGTATATGCCAGTACAATTTTTCCTGGTATTTCTTTAGGATAAGCGTAAAACTGCGTTCTTTGGTGGCAGCTTCCCTGAACTGCATCAGCAGCTCTTTATCGTCTAAGTGTTCAGTCATAGAGGTTCAGTCGTAGTGTTGAGCATAAAAATAAAAAAACCAATCGTAAGATTGGCTTTTTATTAAAAGGTTTAATGCGCTTTATTTTCTTGCGATGGCTTTTTCGGCTGCTGCCACTATAAAATCGGTATCAAGGCCATATTTTATTAACAGTTCCAAAGGTTTTCCGCTTTCGCCAAAAGTATCATTGGTACCAATAAATTCAATGGGTATGGGGCAATGTTTTGATGCAACCTGCGCAATGGAATCGCCAAGGCCGCCAATAATATTATGCTCTTCAGCAGTTACCGCACATTTTGTTTTTTTGATAGATGCAATAACAGCATCCACATCAAGCGGTTTAATTGTATGTATATTAATCACTTCAGCACTGATTCCTTTTTCTTCCAGTATTCTTCCTGCTTCAATGGCTTTCCAAACCATGTGCCCACAGGCAAAAATGGATACATCTGTACCTTCTGAAAATTTTTGTGCTTTACCAATTATAAAATCACTTTCATTGGTAAAAATTGGCCAAACCGGTCGGCCAAAGCGCAGGTAAACCGGGCCTTCGTAATCTGCTATGGCCATGGTTGCGGCTTTGGTTTGATTATAATCTGCAGGTACGATCACCGTCATGCCCGGCAGCATTTTCATCAATCCAATATCTTCTAAGATCTGGTGTGTAGCACCATCTTCGCCCAACGTAAGTCCGGCGTGTGATGCACATATTTTTACATTTTTTCCGCTGTATGCAACGCTTTGGCGAATCTGGTCGTACACCCTGCCTGTGGAGAAATTGGCAAAGGTTGTTGTATAAGGAATCTTTCCACCGATGGTTAAACCGGCAGCTATGCCAATCATGTTGGCTTCGGCAATACCGCACTGCACAAACCTTTCTGGAAATTCTTTGATAAATCCGTTTAATTTTAAAGACCCTGCCAGGTCGGCTGTAAGGGCTACAATATTTGGATTTTTACGGGCTGCTTCTAAAATGCCATCGCCAAAACCGCTACGAGTGTCTTTATTACCTGAAACCTGAATTTCGTTGAGCATACAATAAAGGGTTTAAACTGTTATCTGTTCGCAGAGTCCTGCGGACAATTGCCGCAAAGTAAAAGAAAGATTTGCAGGGTGGCAAATGAGAATA
>JAOAUI010000366.1:0-10879 GCA_030157685.1 Ferruginibacter sp.
TGAAACAATACCGTTTATGAGTACAAACAGGGATGAGCTGATCAATAAATTTTATTCTTCTTTTCAAAAGCTTGACTACGCCGGCATGAACAGCTGCTATGCTGATGATATTGTTTTTTTTGATCCTGTATTTGGATTGCTGAGAGGCGATGAAGCAAGGAGCATGTGGGAAATGCTTTGTAAAAATGCAAAAGACTTTTCGCTCACATATGGTAATATTCAGCACCTGGATGATGAATATAGTACCTGTGACTGGGTGGCTACTTATAGTTTTTCAAAGACCGGGAAAAGGGTTGTAAATAAAATAAAAGCCAATATGCGTTTTGCAGATGGCACGATTACTGAGCATAGCGATGCTTTCAGTTTACATAAATGGAGCAGTCAGGCATTAGGTTTCAGCGGATGGCTGCTGGGCTGGAATTCTTTTTTTCAGCGTAAAATAAAAAATGGAGCAAAAAAGAATTTATTGCGGTTTATGGAAGCGAAGTAATTAGCTAAGAGGACATACTTCGACAGACTCAGCAGAGAAAAGGAATGAATGAAAAAAATCATTTTCTGTGCTTCTGTGCTTCCGTGGCAAACAGCTGCCGAAGGTAATCAAAAATTTTTTTGTTGTTTTTAAAACAAACAATTATTATTTTCTTTCTAAAACCAAAACAATCAATCATGGTAAATTTATTTGACTACATTAACTGGATAGCTGTAATAGCAGCAGCCCTGGCTTATTTTATGCTGGGTGCATTATGGTATTCAAAACTTTTATTTGCCAAACGCTGGATAGCAGACCTGAAAATTGATGTAAATAATCCCGATGCAAAAAAGGGGATGGGGATGATGTTTGGCGGTTCGCTGGTGTTAATGTTTGTGCAATGCCTGGCCCTGGCAATTCTTGCCGGCAGAATAGAAGGTATTACCAATACCTGGATAAGTGGTGCCAAGTTGGGAGCCCTTACCGGATGCTGCTTTTGCGCTGCTTCTGTAGGCGTAAACTACCTGTACGAAAAGAAACCGGTCAGTTTGTTTTTAATTAATGCCGCTTATGCCATTGCAGGAAATATTATTGCCGGTATCATTATTTGCTGCTGGCAATAAAAGGCAAGTCGGGAGTTAAGAGTCGGGAGTTATTGATTAGCTGTTAACTCCCGACTCCTGACTAGTAACTCATGACTGTTTTATTCAACCGTAGAAACTTTTACTGTATTCGTTGCCAAGTGCAATTCAACCGGTGTGCTTCCGGTATTTATTACCACATCTCCTTTTTCTACAAAGCCACGTTCCTTTAAAATATTGATCTGGTCAAAAATAATATCATCCAGGCTTTCTTCTTCGGCATAATAAAATGCCCTTACGCCCCAGCTTAAACTTAATTGAGCTAACAATGTTTTTTCTTTACTGAAAATATACAAAGGGGCTTTTGGCCTGTAACTGCTGAGCATAAAAGCGGTGTAGCCACTCTGCGTCATGCCTATTAATGCACGGGCGTTGGTATCGTTTGCCAGTTTGCAGGCGCTGTAACAAATAGCATCGCTTAAAAAAGAAGGAGAGTGTGGCTGTGGCGAAAGAATATCATCACGGTTATAATCGTACACTGTTTTTTCCACTTGCAGAATGATGCGTACCATAGTTTCAACAACCTGCACCGGGTATTCACCCATGGCGGTTTCACCGCTAAGCATTACGGCATCGGCACCTTCCAGTACTGCATTGGCTACATCACTTACTTCACTTCGGTTTGGCTTGGTGCGGTCCATCATGCTTTCCATCATTTGTGTTGCCACAATTACCGGCTTGGCACGGTGCATACTTTTGCGGATGAGTTCTTTTTGTATAATGGGCACCTGCTCTACCGGAACTTCAACACCCAAATCGCCACGGGCCACCATAATGCCATCACTTTCTACAATAATGTCACGTATGTTTTTTAATGCCTCAGGCATTTCAATTTTTGCAATAACCTTTATCTTACTTTTCTTTTCTGCAATTATTTTTTTTAATTCAACAATATCCTGTTTTCTGCGAACGAATGAAAGTGCCACCCAGTCAAGGTTATTTTCAATGATAAATTCAAGATCGGCATAATCCTTTTCTGTCATCGAAGGCATGGTTAATTCCGAATCGGGCAGGTTAACTCCTTTTTTGGGCAGCAGTGCACCGCCGATGGTAATACTTACCAGGATATCTTTATCATTAAGGATAGATTTAACTTTCACTTCCATTTTACCATCATCTAAAAAAATACGTTCGCCAACTTTTACGTCGGTAGTAAGGTTCGGATAAGAAACATATACTTTTTCTTTTGTGCCAATTTGTTTTTCGGTACTGAAAATAATATCGGCACCTTCAACCAGTTCCACCTGTCCGTTTTCAAGATCGCCCACGCGTAATTTAGGGCCCTGCAGATCGCCCAGAATGGCAATATTGATTGGCTGCGATTTGTTGATGGTTCGGATATGATCAATGATCTCTTTTTTATTTTCGTAAGATCCGTGAGAGAAATTAAGCCTGAAAACATTCACCCCGGCTTTTGCCAGTTCAAGTAGTTTTTCGAGTGTATCGCAGGCAGGGCCAACAGTGGCAACAATTTTTGTTTTTTTCTGAGAATGTGCTATACCTGCTTCTTTGTCCATTTGATGATGCAGGTATTTGTCTAGGTTTTTGCTCATTTATTCAATTTGATAATTTGATAATTTGGTAATTTGAAAATGCAGGAGTTTTGTAAGTTGTAATGATTTGTCATTATCAAATCAACAAATCTCCAAATTACGTCGCCAGTATTTTAACGATCTTCAGCCATTCTTCACTGATACGTTGTTTTTTCTTTATGGCTTCATCAAGCGGTATATAATTAATTTTATTGTTTACAATTCCGATAAAAACATTGTTTCTGCCTTCAACCAGCGACTCTACTGCATGGTAACCCATGCGGCTTGCAATCAACCGGTCGAAACAACTGGGTGAGCCTCCACGCTGGATATGGCCTAAAATACAAACCCTTACTTCCAGCAAGGGCATACGTGATTTTAATACCCTGGCTACTTCATTGCCTCCGCCAAATTCATCTCCCTCGGCAACAACAATTAAATTAACCAGTTTGTGCCGCCTTTCTTTTTCTTCAAGCTGCGAAATGATCTTTTCAATTTCAGTTTTACGTTCCGGTATCAGAATATTTTCGGCGCCTGTTGCAATACCACTGTGCAGTGCAATATAGCCGGCATCGCGGCCCATCACTTCAATCACAAATAAGCGGTCGTGGGCATCGGCAGTATCACGTATTTTGTCAATGGCTTCCACTGCGGTGTTTACAGCGGTATCAAAACCAATGGTAAAATCGGTACCTGCAATATCTTTATCAATGGTGCCGGGTAAACCTATGCAGGGTATGTCAAATTCATTGCTGAAAATCTGTGCCCCACGAAAACTGCCATCGCCGCCAATGATCACCAGGCCATCAATACCATGTTTTTTTAAATTGTCGTAGGCTTTTTTTCTGCCCTCGGGCGTAAAAAACTCTTTACAGCGGGATGTTTTTAAAATAGTACCGCCACGCTGAATGATATTGGCCACGCTGCGGCTTTCCATGCGTATGATATCATCTTCTACCATACCAGTATACCCCCGCATGATGCCATAAACTTCCAGGCCATGATGTATTCCGGTACGTACAACTGCCCGTACACAGGCATTCATACCGGGGCTGTCGCCACCCGATGTAAGTACTCCAATCTTTGTAACCTTTTTTTCCATCCTCCAAAAATAAGGATTATGCCTTGATTTTACGTGTTGAAAATACACATTAGTAATTCAAAATATTTTATTCACTGATGCTGAATACATTTTTAATGAGCGCAAACTGTTATTCCAAAATCCTCAACTCAAATATCCTATCTTAGTGAAAACATTTTTTATGAAATTATATTTAACCTGCACTGCTTTTCTTTTAGCAGCAAATACAATGGCACAACTTACCTACCCAACAACAAAAAAAACAGAACAGGCCGATACCTACTTTGGTACAAAAGTAAATGACCCTTACCGCTGGCTGGAGGATGATAAAAGTGAAGAGACCAAGGCCTGGGTTACCGAAGAAAATAAAGTAACCTTCGGCTACCTGGATAAAATTCCCTACCGCAAAAATTTTCAGGAAGCGATAGAAAAAGTTTTTAATTACCCCAAATATTCTGCACCATTCCGCAATGGCGAATGGTTTTATTTTTATAAGAATGATGGCTTGCAGAACCAATCAGTACTCTATCGCCAGAAAGGATTGGACGGAACTGTGGAAGAAGTGATAGACCCGAACAAATTAAGTAAAGAGGGAACTACACGGATGACAGTTTTTAATTTATGCAAGGATGGAACTTATGCCATAATAGGCTTAAGTGAAGGAGGCAGCGACTGGCAAACCTTTTATGTAAGGGATATGGCTACCGGTAAAAATCTGGATGATAAAATAGAATGGGTGAAAGTAAGCGGTGCTGCCTGGGAAGCTTATGGTTTTTATTACAGCCGTTATCCAGCCCCGGTGCAGGGCGCCAGCGCATTGAGTGGGAAGAATGAGAACCACCAGGTTTGGTATCATAAAGTGGGTACGGCACAGGCAGCTGATAAACTTATTTATGAAGACAAAAATAATCCCCTGCGTTTTCATACCGCATCTACCAGCGAAGATGAAAAATTCCTTTTTCTTACTTTAAGCGACCGTAGCAAAGGCCTTGATGGCAATGCGATCTACGCTATGGACCTTACGGCAAAGGAAAGAAAATTTTATCCTGTTGTACCCGATATCACCAATGACGATTATGGTATTATAGAAAATACAGCCAATCATTTTTTAATACAAACAAATGCCGGAGCGCCCAACAGTAAAGTTATTGCGGTGGATATTAAAAATCCCGATCTGAAAAAAGCAGTTACCATCATTCCTGAAACAAAAGAACCGCTGCAGAACGCCGGCACGGGTGGCGGAAAATTATTTGTTTCTTATTTAAAAGATGTAACCACCAGAACTTATGTATACGACCTGGCAGGCAAACAATTGGGAGAAGTTAAATATCCTTCATTGGGCAATGGTAGCGGTATGGGTGGTGACCGTGATGATAAATTTCTGTTCTATGTTTTTACTTCCTTCACATTTCCTCCAACTATTTATAAGTACGAAGTGGCATCTGGTAAAAGCTCTATATTCCGTAAACCGGAAGTAGCTTTTAATCCGGCCGATTATGAGACCAAACAGGTTTTCTATACTTCAAAAGACGGTACAAAAATTCCGATGTTCGTCATCAGCAAAAAAGGAGTTAAAAAAGATGGCAACAATGTTACCTTATTATATGGCTATGGCGGGTTTAATATAAACCTTAATCCGGGATTCAGTGCAACTTTGCTGCCATTCTTAAATGCAGGCGGTGTTTATGCACAGGCAAATCTGCGTGGCGGTGGAGAGTATGGCGAGGCATGGCACAAGGCTGGTATGCTCCTTAATAAACAAAATGTTTTTGATGATTTTATTGCCGCAGGCGAATATCTCATCAAAGAAAAATACACCACCAGTGCCAGGCTGGCCATGCGTGGCGGCAGCAACGGCGGTTTATTGGTAGGTGCGGTGATGAACCAGCGCCCCGATCTTTTTAGAGTTGCCATACCACAAGTGGGTGTAATGGACATGCTGCGCTTTCATAAATTCACCATTGGCTTTAACTGGATAGCCGATTACGGCAGCAGCGAAGCGGATGAAAAGAACTTTAAAAACCTGTACGGTTATTCTCCGTTGCATAATATCAGCGCTTCGGCAAACTATCCATCCACCATGGTAACTACGGCCGATCATGATGACAGGGTAGTGCCTGCACATTCGTTTAAATACATAGCTGAGCTACAGGCAAAATACAAAGGCAAAAATCCGGTGCTGATACGTATTGATACCAACAGCGGCCATGGTGCCAGCAATACCAAAAAGAATATTGAGACCACTGCGGATATTTACTCTTTTATCTTTTATGAAATGGGAGTAACGCCGAAGTTTTGATAATTGAACTTGATTTGAACTACATAGATACATAGTAAACGACAGAGAAAATATAGATCTATGTGTTATTCTATGTTGTCTATGGCCTATGTGGTTCAATTGGATTTAAAAGCGTGGGTCAATCCAAATGGTAGATATGAATGTGGCTTCGTTATAGAAATTTGGATGCGTGGCATCACCACCTCCTCCAATTCCTCCCGAAGGTGCGAAAAGGTAATTGCAGTTCTCATCTTTTAATTCATTATACCTGTCACAACAGCCCTGGAAATAGAGATAAACATTTTTTCCCTGGTATTTATAGGCATCAATCCTGTGATACAGGGAACCTTTTGGTTTTACTAATGAGCTATCTATCTGTGTTTGCATGCAGGCTGAAATGCGGGGAGCGCATTCGTTTTTTTTACAACTGATAAAAGCAAGTAATGCAAGTGAAAAGACAAAATATTTAAACATAGCCCACAGTTTTTTATTTTTTAGTGAGACAATTATGTCTAAGAAATCGCTGCTTGAATTGAATCACATCCTCTCGGGCACTTTAATTCCCAGCAACTGCATCCCGCTTTTTAAAATATTTGCGGTTAATAATGATATTTTTAAACGAAGTTGCTTTTTGACTTCTGTTTCAGCATTGGCAACAGAAAGCTCTGAGTAAAATGAGTTGAATGTTTTGGCAAGATTAAAAACATAATTGGCAATAACAGAAGGATTGTGCTCCTGTGCTGCCTGTTCTATTATGGTGCCGTACTGCTCTGCAACAACAATAACTTCTTTTTCTGCTTTCAGTAAATCGTTGTCCATCGTCTGTTGTCCGTTGTCCGTCGTCATAACTTCTGCCTGCTTTCTTAATATGCTTTTTATCCTGGCATAAGTATATTGTACAAACGGCCCGGTAAATCCATGAAAATCTATACTCTCGGCCGGATTGAACACCATTGTTTTTTTAGGATCAACACGCAGCAGGTAAAATTTCATAGCACCCAAACCAATGGTATTATATAATGCCGTCAGTTCTTCTGCAGTAAAATCTTTTACCTTGCCCAGTTCTTCAGTGTGTTGCTGCGATGTGGTGATCATCTCTTCTACAATATCATCTGCATCTACCACCGTTCCTTCACGGCTTTTCATTTTGCCGCTGGTCAATTCCACCATACCGTAACTCAGGTGATAAATATTATCGGCATTGGGCATGCCCAGTTTCTGGCAAATTAACTGCAACACTTTCATGTGGTAGTTCTGCTCATTGCCAATTACATAAATGCTCTGGTCAATTTTATATTGCTCGTATTTCTGTAAGGCTAAACCAATATCCTGCGTAATGTAAACAGATGTACCATCACTACGCTGTACAATTTTTTCATCCAGCCCGTCGGCTGTAAGATCTATCCAGATACTGCTATCAGGTTTTTGATAAAACACTTTTTTATCCATGCCCTGCTGCACAATATCTTTTCCCAGCAGGTAAGTATTGCTTTCGTAATAGGTTTTGTCAAAGTCGGCGCCAATGCTGTTGTAGGTAACATCAAAACCTGCATATACCCAGCCATTCATCGTTTTCCAGAGTTCCATCACTTCGGGTTTTCCGTCTTCCCAATCAAGCAACATCTGTTGCGTTGCCTTCATAATGGGCGCCTCTTTCTCTGCAGTGGCTTTATCGTCTCCTTCACTTATCAACTCTTCAACTTGCTGTTTATAAACATCATTAAATTTTACATAATACTCCCCAACAAGATGATCGCCTTTTACGCCGGTACTTTCTGGTGTAGCACCATTACCAAACATTTGCCAGGCAATCATGCTTTTGCAAATGTGTATACCACGGTCGTTCACAATACAGCTTTTCACCACTTCATAACCATTCGCTTTTAAAATCTCAGCCACACTCCATCCTAAAAAAATATTTCTTAAATGTCCCAGGTGCAAAGGTTTGTTGGTGTTGGGCGATGCATATTCCACCATCACTTTTTTACCATTCAATGCTTTTTTGCCGTAGCAGATATCGTTGTAGTTTTTCTGCAGCAGATCCTGCCAATAAGCATCGGCCACGGTAAGGTTTAAAAAGCCTTTGATAATATTATAAGCCGTAAAAAACTGCGGGTAATTTTTGGTAAGATGCTCCCCCAACTGGTTGCCAATGGCATCTGGCGATAATTTCAACGATTTAACCAATGAAAACATCACCACGGTATAATCTCCTTCAAATTCGGGCTTGGTCTGGTTTATCTGAAAATCGGTATCTGTAAAGGATTGATTGTATAAAGCTGATAAACTTTCGATGGTACTTTTCTGTAAAATTTTCACTATTGACATGGCGCAAAGATAGTTGGCAGTTGGCAGTTGGCAATCAGCAGTTAGCAAAAAGCAGCTGGCAGTTGGCAGTTAAGCAGAGTGACCGATACTAAATTTAGCCCACTGCCCACTGCAAATTGCCAACTGCTTCCCCTATCTTTGCGCTCTTTTTTACAATTATGATAAGTGCAAATAATATAACCCTGGCCTATGGCAAACGGGTTTTGTTCGACGAAGTGAACATCAGTTTTACCAAAGGAAACTGTTACGGTATCATTGGTGCCAACGGAGCCGGTAAATCTACTTTTTTAAAGATCATCAGCGGGGAGATTGAACCCAACAAGGGAACCATTGATATTACCCCCGGCGAGCGCATGGCGGTTTTAAACCAGAACCAGTTTGCTTTTGATGATACCACCGTTTTAAGCACGGTAATGATGGGCCACAAAAAAATGTGGAAGATCATGCAGGAAAAAGATGCCCTGTATGCCAAAGAAGACTTTAGCGAAGCAGATGGCATTAAAGCCGGCGACCTGGAGCATGAGTTTGGCGAAATGGGTGGCTATACCGCCGAAAGTGATGCCGCTACTTTGCTGAGCGACCTGGGTGTAAAAGACGAACTGCACCAGACGCTGATGAAAGATATTGCTGCCAATATTAAGGTAAGGGTATTGCTGGCGCAGGCCATTTTTGGCAATCCCGATATTTTATTGCTGGATGAGCCTACCAATAACCTGGATGTGGAAACCATCAGCTGGCTGGAGAATTTCCTGGCCGATTACCAGAATATTGTGTTGGTGGTAAGTCATGACCGTCACTTTTTAGATGCCGTTTGTACCCATGTGGCCGATGTGGACCGCAGCAAGATAAAAGTGTACACCGGTAACTATTCGTTCTGGTACGAGAGTTCTCAACTGGCGGCCAGGCAGCTGGGCGATAAGAACAAAAAGATGGAAGACAAGCGTAAAGACCTGCTTGAATTCATCGCCCGTTTCAGTGCCAATGCATCTAAAAGTAAACAGGCTACCTCCCGTAAAAAAGCATTGGAAAAACTGGTTATTGAAGAGATACAACCGAGTAACAGAAAATATCCCGGCATTATTTTTAAGCAGGACAGGGAAGTGGGTAACGAGATTTTAAAAGTTGATAATCTTAAATTAACAATCGAAGGCAAAACCATTTTCGACAGGATAAAATTTGATATTCAAAAGGGAGATAAAATTGCCTTCCTGAGTCGTGACCCGATTGCACTGACCAGTTTTTTTGAAGTGATAAACGGCCGCTTGAAAGCCGATAGCGGAACTTACGAATGGGGTACAACCGTTACCACTGCTTATTTACCCAACGATAACAGCGAATATTTTGAAGGCAGCCAGCTGAACCTGATGGATTGGCTGCGCCAGTACGTGCCACCTGGTACCAAGGATGTGGATGAAGATTTTTTACGTGGCTTTTTAGGCAAGATGCTTTTTAGCGGCGATGAAATTTTAAAGAAGACCAATGTATTGAGCGGGGGAGAAAAAGTGCGCTGCATGATCAGCAAGATGATGCTGCAAAACCCCAATGTGCTTATTTTGGATGAACCAACAAACCACCTAGACCTGGAGAGTATCATTTCTTTCAACGATAATATGGTGGCCTATAACAGTGTTATTTTATTAACCACGCACGATCACCAGTTTATGCAAACCGTTGCCACCCGTATTATTGAACTTACCCCAAAAGGTATGATTGATAAACTGATGACTTACGATGAATACCTGGCCGATGAAAGGGTGAAGGAGGCGAGGGAGGAACTGTATAGTTAATGTTGGGTGTTTGATGTACGATGTACGTCATTATTCGGAAGCAGTCGTACATCGTACATCAAACATTGTACATCAAACACAACCTTTAAATCTTTAAGTTGCCTAAAGACAAGATCATAGCATTCATCGATTTTTTTTATCCGCCGTTCCGCAGGTTTATGCCGGAACAAACCTTTCGTTATGCAGCCTGTGGTGGAGCCAATACCGTATTAGGACTTGCACTTTTTAAAATATTACTGGTGTATGTTTTTAAACTCGAAAATGTAGAGTTGGGATTTTATACTTTAAAACCACATAACGCTGCTCTCTTCATTTCCTTTTGTGTAAATTTTGCAGTTGGGTTTTTGCTGATGCGCTATGTAGTATTTGTAGATTCAAATTTGAGAGGAAGGATACAGCTTTTCAGGTACTTGCTATCATTCGTATTTAATCTTACCCTCAATTATTTTATCCTGAAAGTATTTGTAGAAGTGTTTGGCTGGTGGCCTTTTTTAAGCCAGTGCATCACTACAGTTATTATTGTAACTATCAGTTATTTAAGCCAGAAACATTTTTCTTTTAAAACACGGAAAGGCGATACTGGATCCTAGATACTTGATACTGGATGCCCTCTGAAATTTTAAAAGCTTTTAAGTTATCAGGCACCCTATCCAGAATCCAGAATCCAGTATCAAGTATCCAGAATCCAGTATCAAGTATCCAGACTCCGATAATCTTCCCTCACCGGCGTAAACACATCAATAACCTTGCAGGCAGAAACAGC
>JAOAUI010000366.1:10889-11566 GCA_030157685.1 Ferruginibacter sp.
CAGTTATCTTAGCCAGAAACATTTTTCTTTTAGAACAAAGAAGAATATTGAACAAGGAACAAGGAACTCTGAATAATTAAGTTTTCCTAACTCCCAACTCCTAACTCCTAACTCCCAACTCCCTATAATCTTCCCTCACCGGCGTAAACACATCAATAACCTTGCAGGCAGAAACAGCTTTGGCGCCATGCAAAACATTGGAAGCAATAAAAGCGCCCATGCCCGGCAGCAGCAATTGTGTTTCTCCATTCAATGTAAATTCCATTTCGCCTTCAAGCACATAGGTCCACTGTTCATGCGGATGGCTGTGTATGGGTGCAATTACACCAGCATCCAGTGTTACACAACCGAATGTAACCTGTTCCGAATGTTCCATAGCACTTTGTATACCCGGGAAAATAGTTGCTTTATTTTTTGTGTTGTAGTTGATAAAAGCCATAAAAATTGTTTAGTATTTCAAATTTAATGAATTGATGCCGGATACTTGATTCTTGAAGCAGTCTGCAACTAATAAAAGCTCTCAGCATAGAATGTGTCCAGCATCAAGAATCCGGTATCCGATATATTCCCTTGCTTTTCTTAAATTCGTGCATATTTAAACCAACCATGCATTTCCATTTGCTATACATCGATCCCGGAAGCGGCAGTTATATTCTGCAGATGATCATTGCTGCGGT
>JAOAUI010000367.1 GCA_030157685.1 Ferruginibacter sp.
TTAAACTGAAACTCCTTTGCTGCATCTTTTGGTTCGTAAATCGACCAACGGACAAAACGTTTTAAAGGGGTACAATTTTTATTATTATCAACAATAGTATAGCTACCCATGCTGTTATTGGAAATAAAATTCCACTCGCTGCCAATAAAACAGGCAAGATCAGCTTCATTAAACACCCTGGTTTTTAAAACACCGGCAATGCCTTCTACTGTTGCGGTTTCAAGTATCCAGTTTCCGTTAATATTCCTTTTCATACTTCTTGCCTCATTTGAAACAGAGCAGGAAGTAAAAAGGAGTATTGCCAATGCAGTAATTAAACTGCCTAACGCAGGTTTCAGTTTCATAAATTTATTTTTATTGCTGATGGGATGCAAAATGCATCTGCTTTATACATGCAGGTTTTCAACTATGATGCCAAAGCAAAGGATAGGAGTTACATAATTATGGGTATCCCTTACACAATTATGATGCTAATTATGTAAAACAGGATAAATTATGGCAGATAAGATTTATACTGCAGAAGTAAATTGCTTTAAAAAACGCACATCATTTTCGCTGAAGAGGCGAAGATCTTTTATCTGGTATTTAAGCATGGTAATTCTTTCTATACCCATACCAAAAGCAAAGCCTGTGTATTTGTTACTGTCTATGCCGCAGTTATCAAGCACATTTGGATGTACCATACCACAGCCCAAAATTTCTACCCAACCTGTTTTTTTACAAACACTGCAACCTTCGCCGCCGCAAATAAGGCAACTGATGTCCATTTCAGCGCTGGGCTCTGTAAACGGAAAATAACTTGGGCGAAACCGCACTTTCACATCCTTTCCAAACATTTCCTGCACAAAGAAATAAAGCGTTTGCTTTAAATCTGCAAAAGAAACATTTTCGGCAATGTACAAACCTTCTACCTGGTGAAAAAAGCAATGCGCCCTGGCGCTGATGGTTTCATTACGGTACACACGGCCCGGGCAAATGATGCGGATAGGTAATTTACCTTTCTGCATTTCACGTACCTGAACACTGCTGGTATGTGTGCGTAAAAGCCAGTCAGGGTTTTGAGAAATATAAAACGTATCCTGCATATCACGTGCAGGATGATTTTCGGGTAAGTTTAATGCGGTAAAATTATGAAAGTCGTCTTCAATCTCGGGCCCTTCGGCAACAGCAAAGCCAAGCCTTTGAAAAATAGAAATAATTTTATTTTTTACAATGCTGATGGGATGACGGCTGCCAAGGGGTAAGGAATCAGCTGGTAAAGAGAGATCAAATTCGTTGGTCGTTGTTTGTTGGCCGTTGCCCGATGCAGTCTTTAAGGTTTCATACTTCGCTTCCGCAAAGAGTTTAAACTCGTTCAGCAGCTGTCCGGCTTCTTTTTTATTTTCTGCCGCCACATTTTTCATTTCGCCCATAATGGCTTTTACCTGGCCTTTGGTGCCCAGGTATTTAATGCGAAAGATTTCGGCATCGCCATCATTAAATGCTGCAATTTCTGTTTTTAAAGCTTCTATCTGTTGTAACAACTGTTCCATGCTGCAAATATAAGGAACTTGGGTTTTAAGGTCTAAATCCGGGCTTTGAAAATCAGTTGGGGCTTTATATAATATTTAACAACAGAAATTTTGAAACGGCTTCCCGGCACTATTATCTTCATGTTTCAAATTTTTTATCCCAAACATTTATGGACCCCGACTCTGCCAATGCCTGCTTCCCTTACAAGCTAATGGAACTGGTAACTTCGCAAATGGCAAAAACAACCATTGCAACTGTTGTTTTTACATCCTGCTATTATTACGAAACCGATACTGATGTTACAGCAAGTACGGTTAATTTTTCAAAACCAGATACTGCTGTTGTTAAACTGACTAACGCAGGTGCTCCCAAAAAGAAAAAGAAAACCATTTACCTCACGTTTGATGATGGGCCCAATAAAGGCACAAAAAACATGATGCATATTGTGCAGGAAGAAGAAATACCGGTTACATTATTCATTGTAGGTGAACATGTTTATGGAAGTACCACCCAAACTGCCATATTCGACAGCCTGGTTAACTGTAAGTACTTTGAAATTGCCAATCACAGTTTTACCCATGCCTTTAAAAATAAGTTTGCAAAATTTTACCAGGTTGCGGATAGTGTTGTGAACGATTTTAAACGCTGTGCCGACAGCCTTCACTTAACTGCCAATATAATACGTACACCGGGCAGGAATATATGGCGTACCGAATTGATAAACCAAACGGATATCTATTCGTCAAAAGCGGCGGCAGACTCACTTTTTGCCAATGGTTATACTATTGCCGGCTGGGACCTTGAATGGCATTACGATAACAAACTGAAACTTACAAATACCAGTGAGGAAATGATCTTACAGATTGACAGTATGTTTACGAATACCAAAACAAAAACATCAGATCACCTGGTGCTGCTTGCACACGACCAGGTGTATGAAGACCCGGCCGATTCAATTGAACTAAGGCAATTCATTATCAAATTAAAGGCTAAAAATGAGTACAATTTTGAGCAGGTGAGCAGGTATCCGAATTTAAAAAATTAACGCTTTCGTTTAAAGAAAAGCTTTAATTTTAGTTTCTAAATTTTA
>JAOAUI010000368.1 GCA_030157685.1 Ferruginibacter sp.
GGGTGTTTGATTTGGTAGCTCAGTTGGTAGAGCAATACACTTTTAATGTATGGGCCCTGGGTTCGAGTCCCAGCCAGATCACAGAAAGACTTCAAGAGATTGAGGTCTTTTTTTATGCTTATTTTTCTTCCTCTTTTTAAATTGCCATCAAACTACACCCCCTCACATCGCTGCTATCGCTTCTTCCCAGCACTTCAAAACTTTCATTGGCGTGTAATCTGCCCACATCATCGGTGGCAATAAAACTGCAACTGTAAATATTGGCCAGGTCAATTACGTTAATAAGGCCGCTTTGCGGTCTGTTTTGTACATCAGCAGCCGTAATAATATGAAAAGGGTCATCCTCATCCCTTAATACAATTTTCATCCAGCCGGGACAATGAAAAATTCCATCACCTTTAGAATAAGCCTGCGACAATAACTCTGTCATGCCATACTCTGAATGAACCAGGCTTACACCCAATTGTTTCTGTAACTGTGCATGTACTTCGGTTCGGGTAAGTTCCTCACGCCTGCCTTTCATGCCACCGGTTTCCATAACAATGGTATTCCGCAGTTGCATGGGGTATGCTTCTGCAAAATCAAGCAGGGCATAGGTAACACCAATTAACAGGGTGGGCAGTTTAAGCAGTTCGTTATGCAGTATGGTACTGTGCAACTTTTCATGATCGTATAAATAAAAACCGCTTAAGGGGTTGTTGCTGGCTTTTATCAGTTCTTCGGTCATCAGCACTAATGAAGAATTTTTTCTTTCCAGGTAAGAAGGCAGCAAACCAAGTATGCATTTGTTTTTCGGCTGGCCATAAAATTTTTCGAAGCAGGTAGTGAAACTTTTTCTGTACAGGTTAATATCTTTTACAAAATGCCTGCCGGGGATGGTTTGTGTGGTTCCGCTGCTCTCAAATACATTATCAGTTTCAAACTCTCCTGTTTTTACAACATGCGTTTTAAAAAATGAAATGGGCAGAAAAGGGATTTTTTTTATTGAGTCAACCTGAGCGGCATTTATTTTCAGGGTATCGCAAAATTGGCGGTAAATGATATTGTGCCGGTATTGATGATTGAACAATTCAAGTGCTGATTCGTTAAAATTACCTTCCTGAGCAGCAAATATGCTTTTTTCGAAGTCTATATTTTTAACGGTTTGTTTCAACTGCAATGATTAAATTTGACATATAAAACACAAAGATGCGATACAGTTTACTATTTGCAATAGCTATTTTATTTTTTACGGCCTGTAAAAAAGATAAGTACACAACAGCTCCTCAGATCAGTTTCAAATCTTTTAACCCTGCCGAAGGGAGTAATTACAATACATCTGCTGTGATGATATTGGAAATTACCGATGCGGAAGGCGACCTGGGAAAACTTAGTTCGACAGAAATTTCAAAGGCATATGTTAGAAATACGCTTACGAACAAACTGGACTCGTTTGATTTTCCGGATCTAAGCAGAATCAGTAAGTCAAATTTTAAGGCCGATGTTGAAATAGGATTAAAACAAGTTATGGGTGGCCGGCCTACTACTCCTGCATTACCACGTCCATACCAGGATACCCTGTATTTTGAAGTGTATGTAACAGACTTTGCCAAAAATAAGAGCAACGTAATATTAACTGACAAGCAATTCATTTTCTATACGCTTCCTTAATGAAGCGGCTGCATTTCATCTTATCTCATTCCATCTTTATTGCAGTTTGTGCTATGGCACTTACCTTCCAGACTGCACTGTTATTAAAGATCAACATCAACCTGTTTATTTACGGTTTTATTTTCTTTTCAACCCTCTGCAGTTATAATTTTTACTGGATACTGAGTAAATTATCTTTTACTTCAAAAAAAAATATACCGGTTCTGTTAAGGAAAGAAACAAAAGGTTTTTTGCTGCTGATCATTTCATCTATTGGTTTGCTGTATTGCTTGCTGCGGTCTTCCATTCCTTTGCATTTTGTAATCACGGCAGTATTATTAACGGTATTGTATGCCATACCGCTTTTGCCCATACCTTTTTTATGGTTTACCCGTAAAGCCGGTGTATTAAAAACAATTTTACTGGCATTTACCTGGGCTTATGTAACCGTAATAATACCCCTGCAGAAAGACTACGGGCTTTTAGATGGCGCCGATCTTTTTATCATCAGCCGTCGTTTCCTTTTCATGCTCATGCTCTGTATCATCTTTGATAACCGGGATAAAGAACTGGACAAGATAAGAGGTTTGCGGAGCCTGGCAACGGACCTTAAACCATTAACACTCCGCATTCTCATCTACCTGATATTTTTTTTATTGTTTACATCTAATTTCTTTTTTAGAAATTATGGCATCACGCTTCCACAATCTATAGCCCTGCAGGTTTCAACCATTGCTTTACTGGCTGTTTACTTTTATTCAAATAAAAAGCAGGGTTATCTTTTTTATTATTTTTTTGTAGATGGCATGATGTTATTTTCGGCGCTGGCCACTTATATAGCCGGTATTTAAGTAATTTTGCCGCAATTAAATTTTTAACATGGCAAAAGCAAAAAAATCAAAAAGCATTCTTACCGATAATTCGTACAGTTTTTTAAAAAACTATATCAATAACCCTTCACCAACGGGTT
>JAOAUI010000369.1 GCA_030157685.1 Ferruginibacter sp.
TGCTCATACTGTCTAACGGCCCCAGGCTTTTTACATAAGCATCAATAGCTTTAAAATCGCGGCCGTTTGTTTGAGCAGATACATTAAATGCAGCCGTAATAAAAAAAATAGCCAGCAGTTTTTTGAGTAAATTTTTCATGTTATAAAAGTACGCATGTTAACGTTAAGATTTTGAGAAAGGAGCATCCAGCATCCAGAATCAAGCATCCAGCATCCAGTATCCAGTATCCAGCATCCAGTATCCAGCATCCAGCATCATTTAAAATCAAACAGTGTTGCGGTAAAAATGCCTCTTTCCCTGGGTTTAAAAATTGCTTTCCAGTTGCCAATATATCGTATGAGTGATGGTACAAGATATTCCCCGAATTTAGTCATCACCACTTCCATCTGAACTTTAAAATCATATACACCGGCACTGTAGCTTAATGAATATCTACGGGCTACCACTTCAAAAGTCTGATCATTAAACCAGGTAGTCATTTCATCAACTATTACACCGTCTTTATTTTCAGGTTTTACTTTTTGGGAAAAGATGTAGCAGCTTTGGCTTTTATACATATCTATATCAATGTTCATGTCGTATTTATCTGCCATCTCATCATCGTAAATAGCTGTTTTATTGCTGATGAAGGGGAGGCCGTTTATTCTTTTTCCGGGATTAAAGAAAAGCATCTTTAGCTGCTCTTTATTTTTCTCCATACCGGTTTTGCCTGCCGTGCTGAATTCTGTTCCGGTTACGATATTATTCTCACCGCAAACAGAATCTGTTGTAAAAAAAAGCGAAGCGTACATTTTCGCCGTGTAATAATTAAACTGTCTGTTTTCATCATAAATATCGCCGGTAACCTGTTCTTCAAGGGTTTGCATGGTGCGGCAATTGTTGCTGCGCAGTTGTTTGGTGGTACTTCGCAAACCTGCTTTCATTTTACCATCGCCATCATTCATCCTGATATCGTTAATGGCTGTAAAGCCCAGTATATGCAGGTTTCTAAAAGCTTTATAAAAACTGGTGTCGTTTTTTATACGGGTAATGAATGCCGGTATATTCAATTGATTGTTCACTACAACTTCGCTAAGGGTAATCGTTTGTTTACCAACTTTAACTGTGCTGTCTGTTTTTTCCTGGGCAGGCGCATGTATATAAAAAAGTAAGCAAAAAAAAGCAGGCATGAAATATTTCATGCCTGCAAGTTATTAAGAAAGTGCTAAACGGGTTTAGCCATTTATACTTTGTGCACCGGTTGGTTGAGCAACTGGTTTTGCTTCTGTCTTTTTAGTATCAGGAGCAACGCTTCCATCATTGGTAAGTTTTTTATCAGCTGGTTTAGCAGCAGGAGTATCCAGTACGCTACCACTAACATCAACTTTTTTATCACTTGGTTTAGCAGCAGGTACATCTAATACACTACCACTTAATTCAAGTTTTTTAGCAGCTGGTTTAGCAGGCGCTACATCGCTAACACTTCCGCTGTTATCAACTTTACCAGCATTTGGTGCGCTGATTGCTCCTTGGTCAAGGCTACCACCTGTTGTTGGAGGAGCAACTTTTTTATCAGCAGATGGTTTGATGTCAGATAATGAAGAATTTAAGTTAGCATCATAACTAACACCTTTGCTTTCCGGCTGGTTGTGAGATTTTGGATCAAGATATTTACCTTTTTGTGCAGCTGGTTTATCCTGAACTGCAGTAAATGGATTCATTTTCATCCTGGCATCATTACGAACACCCTTTACTTCCCAGCTAACTTTTACATTGGGCATGTTGGTAGCAATCTCAAATTTATTATTACTAACTTCTTTGCTGATCATAGCCTGTGCAAAAGTTCCGCCAATTACAGTTAACTGATAACGGAAATCTTTGTTGATAGCTTCAAAATATTCAGGAAGGCTAACAGTTGCTTTACCACTTGCATCAGTGATAACGTTTCCACTGTATAAGTTCATTACTTCATTACTTTCTATTGCAGCATGTGCAAGTGTTTTATTTGTGGGGTCTAATGGATAATCCATGGTGAACAACTTGGCACCAAGGGCTGTGAAATCGCCATTTACCCAAACCTTACCTGTTGTATTATCAATTCTCATTCTTTCACCGCCACCGCCAAGTTCAAATATCTGGTAGTCATCAGTTGCAGGGTTGTTACGGGTATTCCACTGGTTAACACCGGCTTTTTGAAAACGTAAAGCAGCATCGCCATTTGCACCATCAATATCAATAACAGAGAAAGTGCCGCTTGAACGGCTGCGGATACCGGTTGCACCACCATGTAACACATCTAATTTGTATGTAGGATTAGTGGTTTCACCAATACCTACATTACCAGTACCGTCCTGGATAACCACACGGCTACCGCCACCACCAAGTTCAAAAATTTCATAGTAATCATCAGCAGGGCGGTTACGTGTGTTCCATTGGTTAACACCTGCTTTAGCAAAGCGCAAAGCAGCATCACCATTAGCAGCATCAATATCCATAAGAGAGAAAGTACCGCTTGAACGGCTGCGGATACCGGTTGCACCACCATGTAATACATCTAATTTATAAGTAGGATTGGCTGTTTCGCCAATACCTACGTTACCAGTACCATCCTGGATAACTACACGGCTTCCGCCACCACCTAATTCAAATATTTCATAATAATCATCAGCAGGGCGGTTACGTGTATTCCACTGATTAACACCTGCTTTTGCAAAACGTAAAGCAGCATCACCACTTGCAGCGTCAATATCTACTACAGAGAAGCTACCGCTTGAACGGCTACGGATACCGGTTGATCCGCCATGTAATACATCTAATTTATAAGTTGGGTTGGTAGTTTCACCAATACCCACGTTACCGGTTGCATCCTGAATAACCATGCGGCTTCCGCCACCACCTAATTCAAATATTTCTAAATAATCATCAGCAGGGCGGTTACGGATGTTCCACTGGTTAACTCCGGCTCTTGCAAAACGTAAAGCAGCATCGCCACTTGCACCGTCAATATCAACAACTGAGAAGCTGCTGCTTGAACGGCTGCGGATACCGGTTGATCCACCATGTAATACATCTAATTTATAAGTTGGGTTGGTAGTTTCACCAATACCCACGTTACCGGTTGCATCCTGAATAACCATGCGGCTTCCGCCACCACCAAGTTCAAAAATTTCATAATAATCATCAGCAGGGCGGTTACGTGTATTCCACTGACCGGCACCAGCTTTCTGGAAACGCAAAGCAGCATCACCGCTTGCAGCATCTATATCCACAACAGAAAAAGAACTGGTTGATTTACTGCGGATACCGGTTGAACCACCATGTTCAACATCTAACTGGTAAGCAGGGGATGTAGTTGCACCAGAAGTACCAATACCTACAAAACCGGTACCATCCTGAATTACCATGCGGCTTCCGCCACCACCTAATTCAAATATTTCTAAATAATCATCAGCTGGACGGTTACGCATGTTCCATTGGCCGGCTCCGGCTTTCTGGAAACGTAAAGCAGCATCACCGTTTGCAGCGTCAATATCAACAACAGAGAAGCTTGCGCTCGACTGACTGCGAATACCGTTTGCACCCGTATGTAAAACGTCCATTTGGTAAGCAGGCGTTGCTTGTGTAATACCTACAAAGCCAGTACCATTATTAATAGTAACATTGGCAGGTAAAGAGTTGTTTCTTACGATCTGGTAGTCGTTGCTGCCGGGAGCATTACGCACATTCCAGCGGGTAGTACCAGCATTCTGATAACGCAAAGCAGCATCGCCGTTTGCAGCATCCAGGTCTATAACTGAGAAAGCAGCAAGAGACCTTACGTGTAAACCGGTTGCTCCGTTGTGAGCAACATCCAAAGCATAAGCAGGAGTAGTTGTACCGATACCTACATTAAAGCCAGGAGTAGAGTTTATTGCAAGTGGAGCAAATCCAGATAATGTACCTGTTTGACCAGCAATTTGAGCAACGCCACCATTTTCACCCAATGCTACTGAAGCTGCTGTAAAACCAAAAGCACCGCCACCTTTCCAGATTGCAGGAGTTCCGCTATAGCCTCTTACACTAACACCTGTAGCATCTGCAGAAGTTGCACCCACATTTAATTGATGTTGCGGAGCAGTTGTTCCAATACCCACATTACCATTATCAAGTAACCTTGCAATAGAAGTACCTGCAGAATTAGAGAAATCCATTCCACCTGTACTGAATAACTGGAAAGGAGTGAAAGTAGAACCTGGTATTTTAGTGATACCGAAAGTGTTACCACTTACATTCATTCTCCATTCCATACCTGTACCGGTATTTTGAATACCGATAGCACTGTTCCAGATACCATTACCGCTAACTACCAACCCTGCGCCAGGTGTGGTAGTACCTATACCAACAAATGTTCCGTCATCAAATATTTTTGAGTTACCCAAAGTGGTTGTGTTTGGAGTCCATTTTGGGACAAAATTTAAAGTTCCTGAACCACTTGTAAGGCCTATTGCTGAAGCATGCTGCCAGGTTGCATCACCAGCTGCATTACCAGCCAGTATTTTAGCAGTATTAGGAGGGTTTGGAGCACCTTCTCCAATACCTGTTAATTGTAAAGCACCCACAGTTTGTAAAGCTTTAGCTGCAGCATTGGTGCTGGCAGCCCTTAAAGCATATCCTGTACCAGCTACATTAATATCTACTGCATTAGCTGTATTGGCAGCATTGGTTGAATTGAATAAACCTGCACGGCCTAAACCAGCCTGGTTACTTTGTAAGTTGTTAGCAGTATTTGTAGCATTGGTTTGCTGAAATAAACCAGCACCATTTGTACCACTGCTGATAGCACGTATACCCCAGCTAGCACCAGTACCATTTGTTTCGGCACGTAACGCATCAGCAGTACTGGCAGGATTAAGTACCTGGAAGAAACCACCACGGCCTGTTCCGGTATTTGTGCCTTCTACAGAAGCACCTGAACCATTGCTGTTACCAACTACAGTTGAAGCAGTATTGGCTGCATTTGTATTTTGAAAAGAACCAGCGTTACTTGTATTGGAAGTACCAAAAACACCTGCACCACTTGTGCTTGTACCAGAAACGCCGGCAGCGCTTGTACTTGTACCGGCAACACCCACACCACTTGTGCTTGAACCGTTAACACCTGTGCTGGTAGTACTGTTACCATTAACACCAAAACCATTTGGTGCAGTACCATATACACCCCAACCGCTACCTGCCTGGCTACCATAAACACCTATTCCTAATCCAGCAGTACCATTATTAATACCTCTTACACCGGCAGAAAAACCACCTGGAGATGTTGAGGATATAGTTCCCTGTATTGCAGTGGCATTTGCATCATTACTTGCACTGGATCCTGTAATAGCACCTAATGTTCCTGTTGCAGAAGAATTGGTCATACCAATTAACTGGCTTGTAGGAAAACTAAATGTTTTTATTAAAGGGAATAAAATTTGTGGGTTAGGATAAGTACCTGTTAAATCGCCACCAGCTGGCCCAACAGGGGCAGCAGCAGCAGCATATAATGAATAAGGTACACTAACCAGTTGGGTAGATCCTACATTGAAATAATTTGTTCCGCCAATTGGATCAATTTCAACCTGTAAATATTTGGTTCCGCTGCCAACTCCAAAAGCTGTCCAGTTAACACCGGCAATAGTACCGGTAGTAGTAATGGCACCTGGGCTACCTACCTGTACGTTGAACAAACCAAATGCATTGGTTGTTACATTTCTTGTTTCTGTATAAACAGCAGGTCCTGTAGGGCTTCCGCTTAATATACTTAAGCGTAAACCTATTGGCTGACTTGGCAATACATTACCAACTGTGTTACGGGCCACACCCTGATAATTCAACAGGTTGGGCGACTGCGCTACAGCCAATAACGTAACTAAAAAAGCTGTTATCGTTAATAAAATCTTTTTCATGTGTTATTTAGTTTTAGTTTTTAGTGTTTTTTATCAATTTTATAAAAAGGCTTATTTAAGTTTTATAACTTTAAAAGCACCTTTTTTAGCCACTGATGTACCTGTGGGCTGCAGATGAATATTCAGGAGGTACATGCCTGATGGATATTGGCTAAGGTCCCATTTCTGAATGCTACCATTGCCAAAATAATCAAACTGTTTGGTACCCACGTATCTTCCTGACTCGTCATAAAGATTCATGATTACCTTTCCTTTTTGTTTACTGAAGAAATCAATTTCAATAACATTTTGTGTTGGATTCGGCAGTATTCTTATCTCATCTTTGCCCCATACTCCGGTATTGTTTACAGTGGCCGGATTGTGGGTGTTCGGTTGCAAAATACCATTAGTAACAAAAACATTGGAGTTGGCATCAGTCATGGTACTAATAGCCATTGACTCGCCAAAACTCCACTCCACACTATAGTACGTAAAAATATACGTACCACCGGTGGTGTTAAGTGTTGCAGGTGTAATACTTTGTGCAAACGAACCGAGAGAGAAAAAAATACCAACTGAAAAAAATAATAGTCGTACTTTTCTCATAAGCGATGTTTAAATGGTGAAAATAAGCTGGTTAATTATTGTATTATAATACTAAATTAGGGTATAAATTTGGATTGTGCAATACTTCAAAGTGGGTATTTATAAAAAAATATTATTTGTGGATAAGTAAATTAATATCAATACGTTAGAATGCTGCCAATCTATAGCAGTTTTAAAGCCTTGATGTACGGGCAGGTATAGCTGAATTTGGGCCTTATTTTGGGAAAACCATTCGATAATCTACTTTAATTCTTCCTTTGGAAATGTCATCCAGTTTACGTTTCATCAGTTTTCGCTTGAGTGGCTTCAGGTAGTCAATAAAAAGTTTCCCTTCAATATGGTCGTACTCATGCAATATAACCCTTGCGGTAATTCCGTTAAAGGTTTTGGTATGTAAATTGAAATTTTCGTCCTCAAATTCCAATGTTACTTCTTCGTTACGCATGATATCCTCCCTTATTTTGGGAATACTGAGGCACCCCTCGTTATAAGCCCATTCCTTGCCGTTAAGTTCTACAATATGAGCATTGATGAATACGCCCTTAAAACCGGGAGCATCGGGATAGTCATCTTTTTCATCTTCTTCCTGGTTTTCAAAAATCTGCCCGCTGTCCATTATAAAAAGCCGAATGGATGCATTTATCTGGGGAGCAGCCAAACCCACACCATTACTGTTATACATGGTTTCCCACATATCTGCAATCAGTTTATCCAGTTCGGGGTAATCGGGTGTGATCTCGGGACAAACCTCTCTTAAAACAGGTGAACCATATGCTACTATTGGAAGAATCATACTGCAAATTTAGGTTAAATGGACTGAAGATATTCCTGCAGGATAATGGTGGCGGCAATTAAATCCACATTTTTTTTGTCCCTGCGGTCTTTCTTTTTCATGCCCATTTCCAGCATGGCGTCTTTTGCCATTTTAGAAGAATAACGTTCATCCACAGTTTTTAGAGGTATCAAAGGGAATTCTTTTTGTATTTTTTTGATAGCAGCCTCAACCAGCGGTGTACCATGGGTATCTGATTCATCCCAGTTTTTGGGCAGGCCAATAATTATTAGTTCAACTTCTTCCTGTGATAAATATTTTTTTAGCCAGGGGATGAGTTCCCGTGATTCAATAGTTTCCAAGCCGGTGGCAATGATCTGTAAGGGATCGGTTACTGCCAGGCCGGTTCGTTTACCGCCGTAGTCTATGGAGAGGATTCGGGCCAAAAAATTAAAAGTTAAAAGTTGAAAGTTGAAAGTTAATTGTTCCTTGTTCAGTATAATTTTTAATTAAGGAATAAATCCAGAATTACAAAGATGGCGAAAACAACGGATGCAATGCCATTGGTTGTAAAGAAAGCCATATTCACTTTTTTTAGATCGTTTGGTTTTACAAGTGTATGCTGATAAATTAATAAGCCGCAGAAGATTGCCACACCAATCCAATACCACAATCCAAAATGGTTATAAATGCCAGCACTGATAACGCAGGCTGCAGAAAGTACATGCAGCAAATTGGAAACCATTAATGCTTTTGATTTACCCAATGATGCCGGTATAGAATGAAGCTGGTTGCTTTTGTCAAACTCCTCATCCTGCAGGGCATAAATAATATCGAAACCACTTACCCAAAATAAAACGGCGAATGAAAAGAGAATTGGTAACAGTGAAAACTGACCGTTTACGGCCAGGTAAGCACCAATAGGAGCAAGGCTTAAACCTACGCCCAACACCAAATGGCATAATGCCGTAAAACGTTTTGTGTAACTGTAAAACAAAACCACAAACAAAGCCACCGGCGATAAATAAAAACAGATTTTATTGATGAAGAAAGTGCATACAATAAACAATATGCAATTGGCAATTACAAAAAATAATGCATTGTTTGATTTGATAACACCTGCCGGAATTTCCCTGATTGCTGTACGTGGATTTTTTTTATCAAAATTTTTATCAAGCCAGCGGTTAAAGGCCATGGCTGCAGAACGGGCGAAGATCATGCAAAGGATGACTAAAAAAAATATCCATGAGTTACCTAAGAAAAATAATTTTGTTTTTGAAGCTACTGAAAGATTCCAGGGTTCAAATACCTTAATATTTGGAATCCGATCTAAACTTTTTATTCCCAAAAAAAATCCAATCAATGCAAAGGGCATTGCAAAAATGGTGTGGGAGAATTTTACGAGGCTTAAATAGTTTTTTATTTTACTCACTTGATAATTAAATATTCGATTTTAGATTTTACGATAAACGGCTTCTTACAATTTCCCACAGCACTACACCAGCCGCCGTAGCAATGTTCAACGAATGCTTCATACCCAGTTGAGGTATTTCAATGCAACCATCACATTGTAAAATGGTTTCCTGCTCAACACCGGTTACTTCGTTGCCAAAAATAACAGCAATTTTTTCATTGGGTTCAAATGTAAGTTTTTGGAGCATCAGGCTGCTAACAGCCTGCTCAACTGCATACACTTTATAACCGTTTTCTCTTAATGTTTTGATAGCTTCGTTTGCATTGGCAAAATGTTTCCAGTCAACTGTGTCTTCTGCACCAAGGGCGGTTTTTTTTATTTCTTTATGTGGCGGAACACAGGTGTAACCGGTTATGTAAATAGCTTCCAGCAAAAAAGCATCTGCTGTACGGAACACGCTGCCAACATTGTATGCGCTGCGGATATTTTCCAGAACAGCAATCAATGGGGTTTTATCAGACCGCTTAAATTCGTCAACCGTTTTGCGGTTGAGTTCGTCCATTGAAAGTTTTATGTTTGTTGTTGCCACAGATTATTTTTTGTTTTGCCACAGAGGCACGGAAGCACAGAAAATACATTGAATTTAAGGCGATGAATAATGATATGTAGTACAAGTGAGTGACACAACGATGTTAAATAGAATTCCAATAGCTTGCCCCCCAAAAAACACACCTAGTCTTCGACCAGCGGAGATGATTTTATATCATCTCACTCTGCAACAAAGGATTCTTTACAGCATCTCTTTTATCACCAAAGGCTTTGGCCGCTTTTATGAAATGTACAAATATGGGCTGCGGATTTTCTACCGTGCTTTTCAGTTCGGGGTGATATTGTACACCAATAAAGAATGGATGATCTTTTAGTTCCACAATCTCCACCAAACCTGTTGCCGGATTTTTTCCGCTGGGAGTTAAGCCCGCATTTTCAAAGTCGGCTATATATTTATTGTTAAACTCCCAACGATGGCGGTGGCGCTCACTTATTTCTGTTGTGCCATAAATTTTATGAGCAAGACTTCCTTCCTGAATTTCGCAGGGGTATGCACCAAGGCGCATAGTGCCACCCAGGTTTACAATATTTTTTTGTTCTTCCATCAGGTCAATTACCGGATGGGTGGTGGTTTTATCCATTTCGGTTGAGTGTGCGTCTGTCCAGCCCAGCACATTTCTTGCAAATTCAATAACAGCCATTTGCATGCCTAAGCAAATACCAAAGAATGGCAATTTGTTTTCCCTGGCATATTTTACTGCAATGATTTTTCCTTCCACACCACGGTTGCCAAAACCTGGCGCTACCAGCAAGCCATCCAGGTCTTTTAATTTTTCCTGTACGTTTTCATCGGTAATAAATTCGCTGTGTACATTTACAATCTGCACTTTGCATTCGTTGATGGCGCCAGCATGTATAAAAGATTCCAGGATGGATTTATAAGCATCCTGTAACTCAATATATTTACCAATAAGGCCAATGGTAACTTTGCTTTGCGGGTATTTTAGTTTATCTAAAAATGCACGCCACTTGGTAAGTTCGGGTGCTGCATAACCATTAATTTGTAATTTTTTCAACACAATCACATCCAAACCTTCCTGCAGCATTTTTAATGGTACTTCGTAAATGGTGCTGGCATCCATGGCCTCAATAACTGCATTTGGTTTTACATTGCAGAACAGGGCAATTTTTTTCTTCAGTTCATCATTCAAAGGATGCTCGGTACGGCAAACAATTACGTTTGGATGAACACCTTCCTGGCTGAGCATACGTACACTATGTTGCGTGGGTTTGGTCTTTAATTCTTTGGCGGCTTTTAAATAGGGGATAAGCGTAAGATGCACCACCATACAATCTTCTTCGGGCAGTTCCCACTGTATCTGCCGAACGGCTTCAACAAAAGGCAAGCTTTCAATATCGCCTACAGTGCCACCAATTTCGGTTATAACAATATCATATTTTCCGCCCTTGCCCAAGAGCAACATGCGGTTTTTTATTTCATCGGTTATATGCGGAATTACCTGCACGGTTTTTCCCAAATAATCGCCGGCTCTTTCTTTGTTAATTACGGTTTGGTAAATACGACCAGTGGTAACATTATTTGCCTGCGAGGTTGGTATGTTTAAAAAACGTTCGTAATGGCCAAGGTCAAGATCGGTTTCGGCACCATCGTCGGTAACATAACATTCGCCATGTTCGTAGGGGTTTAATGTGCCGGGATCGATGTTGATGTAAGGATCAAATTTTTGTATGGTTACTTTTAAACCCCTTGCCTGCAGTAGCTTTGCAAGAGATGCAGCAATAATGCCCTTACCTAATGAGGAAGTAACACCACCGGTTACAAAAATGTACTTAGCCATAAAAAATAATTTGCCAACCCTTCCCTTATTTTTTGGGAAAGCAGGTTGCCGTTAATAAATATGACCAGAAGAAGTTTAGGAATAAATCTTGGAGGTCGTGTAAAGATAGGAGGAATATTTGGAGGGATGAAATTTGAGGCAAAATTTTTAAACCTTCTCTTAATAATTTATCCTTTTACGATCTTATTATAGCTTGTTGCAATACCTTTTATCAATGAAGAACTAAACCCCTGGTGTTCCATTTCATTTAAACCTGCAATGGTGCAGCCTTTAGGCGTGGTTACTTTATCAATTTCCTGTTCGGGATGTGTGCCTTTTTGTAGCAATAGATCGGCAGCGCCTTTTACAGTTTGTGCTGCAATTAAATTGGCAGTTACCGCATCAAAACCAATTTCAATACCGCCCTGTAT
>JAOAUI010000370.1 GCA_030157685.1 Ferruginibacter sp.
TGTATGTATGAGTGAACGGTGTATTGGTTGCCCTGATGAGAGAAGTAAGATCTCCGAAATCATATTGCCAGCTAACTATGCTGCCGCTGCTTACCGAAGAAGTATCTGTTATCAACATAGGTGCATTGGTGCAGCCAGCAGCAAGTACGCCCGGTTTTGAAACAGGATCTGGTGCAATGGTTATCTGTTTGGTTGTATCTCCTGTACAGCCTTCTGCAGTAAAAATGCGGTAGCGTATATTTTGCACACCGGCTGTTGCAAATTTCTTTTTGGCATCAATGGTGCTTTGTGTGGTGGCATCATCAAAGCTCCATAAATATCCGGTAATGTTTAATGTGCCGGAAGGATTGATGTGGTTAAAATAAATAGTATCATTTAAACAGTTTAATGAAGCAATTGTAAAATCAGCCCTGGGCCTGTCGTTTACTGTAATGGTTCTTCTGAAAGTGTCACTGATGCAACCCAAATCAGAAACTGTTACCAGTGATAAAATAAAACTGCCGGCAATATTGTAAGGATGATAAAATTGGGAGTTGTTATTTCTTACCAAGGTATTGCCATCGCCAAAATTGTAGTGCCAGCTTGTTATAGTGCCCAATGCAATGGATGATGTATCTGTGATGTGAACAGAATCACGGATACAAATATTATTGGTTGTGCCAAATAAGGCAACTGGTTTTGCCAGCACAGTAACAGACCTGTAACCGGTATCACTTACACAACCATTGTTTGAAGTTGTAACCAGTTTAATGGTAAATGTACCAGGTGAAGTATAAGTATGATAAAACGGCGTACTGGTTGTGCGTATTAATGTTGTTGCATCCCCAAAATCATATCGCCAGTTAGTGATGGTGCCGCTTGAAATGGCAGAAGTATCTGATATTAAAACCGAATCGCTTGCACATATTGGTGTGCTGGCGCCAATAACTGCTGTAGGGTTGGGAAACAAATTAACTGTCTTTGTTGTATCGCCAATACAACCATTATTTGCATAAACAAGATACCGTACATTTTGAATACCAGGTGTAGTAAACAGTTTGCTGGCATCAATTGTGGCTTGCGTGGTGGCATCATCAAAATTCCACAGGTAATTGGTAATTGTGAACGGCCCCGCAACAGGTACATGAATAAAATGCACAGTATCTCTTAAACAATTAATTGCAGGAACAGTAAAATCGGCAACCGGAGGTAACTTAACAACTATTTCAATATTGTAATTTTCAGTATGGCTGCAATTATCAATTTCATTTGCAGTGTAAGTTACCGGCAGGTAATAAGAGCCCGGGTTTGTAATGGTAAAATCCTGTTGTAAGGTGTAGGTATAATAAGTGCGGCCGTTAATGCTTTCAGTTAATATGGGTATTGGATTGTTAATAACCGAATCTGTATTGGGGCTGATACCCGCTACCTGACTGAGTTCCCAGTGAATGGCAGTGAGAGGATAAGCCACTTTGATAAATAGACGGAATGGAGTTTGCCTGCAGGTAAATGAATCAACACCACCAACGGTGCTGTTTACATTTTTAATTTGCCCGATGGCGTTGAGGTTATTTACAAGTGTGCCAACATTGTAGGCATAGCTTTCAAAAAATCCCAGTCCGTATACAATGCCGGTAAATGTTGAATCGCAGCTGATGGTATGTTGCATATCAATATTTGTAAGGTTTGCAAATGCAACAGCATAGGCTGGATTATTGGGATGCACTTTTATTTGTGCAGCAGGAAGCGGAACCCCATCAACCAATAAAGAACTTACCCCAGCTATTGGAACAGTTATGTTGGAGTAGATATAATCAATACCGAATTTAGAAGTGGTATAGAACAATACATTTTTTTGTCCCTGTTCAACCGGGCTCAGGTAAATCATTTCAGGATCGCCATAAGGATTCTGCAGCGTATTCCAGCACTGGTTTTTGTTAGGAGTATATTGCGAAACCAGTATGGGCTTATCTGCAGTAAAATAGTCACCACCGGTTGAATCCATGAGTTCGTAATAAAAATTTTTGATCAACCCCGTCATCACAACGCCGTTTCTTTCAACTACGGTGGCAGGGTCCTGAACACATATCCGGTAATAATTTCTAAATGTTGAATTTATATTGGTATTAGTATTGTTGAGTGTGTGATGTGTAAGGTAACGGGTACCCCAGGCCTGGGCCGGAAAGATCTGTTGTTGCAGGATTTCTCCACCATCACCTGAGCAGATTGTAATTCTGCTGCTGCCCGAAAACATGGCGACAGGATGACACAGTGCATCACCGCCGGCGACGGAAACAACTTTGCTGCCTGTCATATCTTTGCTGGTATAATTGCCGGTCTTTTTTCCAAAGACGTTATAAATTTCTCCTTTGTTTAAATTAACTGTGTACGTAAGATTCGGCTCCCAGCCGCCTTCAGTACTGTCTGATGGGGTTATTTGCAAACGTGTATTATCCTCAGATGCCACTACATAAAACCAGGAATAAGAATCCGGGTAATTTGATACCTGTGTGTAGTTTATCGAATAATACTTGTATCCATAAGTTTCCACAGGCATCAACATAGTAGCGCCTGAAGAAAACAAACCATACTGATGTGCATACACCACAATAGGCACATTGCTTACAATATGAATTCCTTTGGTTGATAAACCCTCTGCCTGAATACGGGCATCGTTAACACCCGACTTGGGAATGATGACAGAAAAATCAACTGTGTTTGCAGGAATATTTACGGTTTGGCTGTAGCCTGTTGAATTAATTGTTACGGTTACAATGGCAGACTGTTCAGCACTTAAATATAAAACCAGTGTCTGACTGTTTACAGGATTATCCTGCGTGAAAAGTACATTATGGCCATAACCAAGCCAAAACTCCCTGCCTTTATTAGATTTATTTTGTCCAAATAATACGACAGGAAGTAAAATGAATAAGCATAGTAAGTATGAATGGCCTTTAAAATTCATTATTACAATTGACGGGTAAAGTTCTACAGAATTTGCCCGTTTGTAATAGAGTTAATTCTACAAACCGCTTACAGGTTAGGGAGTTTAGATAGTTGCTTTAAAACCATTTTTGCCCTGCTTTTAAAGCCGGCCGATTGATGCGGAAGCTGGTCTTCAATAATTAATTTTAGTTCAGATTTTATTTCGGTATAATATTTTGCAAGATTGGCTATAACCGACATAGAGAAAACTTTAACTGCCAAAGCTTCTGTAGGAGATTCCAGGTATTTAAAGCACAGGTCCATTATCTCGCCATGATATTTTTCAGGTAGTTCAATATCCTGCATTAAACGGATGCTGTTGCGTTTTACAGCATCGTGCAGGTTTGGCTTTTTAAGATTGCCCATCAGCTCTTTCCAGTGTTTGCTGATGAGCTGCGGATGTGCATCTACACAATAGCTTACCGGCCAGGCAGCCCTTTGCACAACACGGTATTCATCTTTTAAAAAAAGATTGAAGAGTTCATCAAAGCGTTGCTGGTTGCTGCCAACCCATTTCACAATTTTGTTGCATTGTGCTTTGGAATGTTCTTTTAATATTTCATTTCTTAAGTTCACGAATTATGCGAATTACACTAATTACACGAATTTAGCAGTTATGAAGGAAATATTATTTCAATTTGGATTGTCGGCCGAAAATTTTCAGGTGCTGCCTTTTGGCAGCGGTTTGATAAATGCAACCTGGAAGATTGCCAATGAACAAGGAAATCCAAAGTATATTCTTCAAAAAATAAATCAGCAGATTTTTAAACATCCGGATGATATTGCTTTTAATATCCGGCTGATTGATAATTATCTGAAAACTCATTTTCCGGATTATTTATTTGTCTCGCCGGTTGTTAGCATTGCAGGGGATGAACTCGTAAAAACTGATAATGGGTATTACAGAATGTTTCCTTTTATACGAAACTCTCATACAGTTGATTTTCTTGAAAAGCCTCAACAGGCTTATGAAGCAGCCAAACAGTTCGGGAAATTTACAAAATTGTTATCCGGGTTTGATGCATCGAAATTAAAAATCACGCTGCCTGATTTTCATAACCTGACACTTCGTTATCAGCAATTTGAATTGACATTGGAAACCGGTAACCCGGAAAGAATTGCGCAATCAAAAGATCTGATTGTTGCAATCAAACAAAACAAAAGGATTGTTGATGAGTTTGAGATGTGCAAAGAAAAATTTACAGTAAGAGTAACACACCACGATACCAAGATCAGCAATGTTCTGTTTGATGAAAACGAGAGAGGGCTTTGTGTAATTGATCTGGATACAGTGATGCCCGGTTATTTTATAAGCGATGTGGGCGATATGATGCGTACGTACCTGTGCCCGGTTAGCGAGGAGGAAAAGGATTTTTCAAAAATTGTCATCCGCAAAGAATTTTATGAAGCGATTGTAAATGGTTTTTTATCAGAAATGGGAGCGGAGTTGATTGATATTGAAAAGCAATATTTTCACTACGCCGGTGAGTTTATGATCTATATGCAGGCCCTGCGCTTTTTAACCGATCATTTGAAAGATGATAGCTACTACGGCGCAAAATACGAAGGCCATAATTTTGTTAGAGCCGGCAATCAAATTACTTTGTTACAGCGCCTGCAGGAATTTAATAATGAGATGTCAGTCTGCCTGCCCCGATAATTTCGGGGAGATTGTCGAAGACGGGTTGCAAACAATTACTGTTTGTTCAATTCAATCTTCTCTCCAACGGGATGCTCAGCAGTAAACGTCAATCCAAGTATGCCAGCTATTGTTTGTGCAAACTGTTTTTGATACAATTGCTGATTTTTTTTTACCTCACCCTTTGCCTGTATGCCTGGGCCCATGGCGGCCATCCATATCTGGTAACTGTCTTTTATTTCATTATTATGGCTTGTCCATTCCTCTTTCTTTGCATCACCACGGCCATGATCGGTTGTAATAAAAATGGCGGTCTTGTTTTTATAGAACGGATCTGATTGTACATAATTCCAAATATCCTGTATCCACTTATCAACCTGGTTGGCGGCGTTTAAATAATCCCTGTATTGCCCGCTGTGCGCCCATTCGTCGGTTTCGCCGTATGATATGTACAATACTTTTGGCTTTTTGGTTTGCAGGTAATTCATAGCACCGTAATGTGTAAATACATCCAACACTTCTTCTTCGCCAAATGGTTTATAAGAATCTTTTGCCAAAGCGTTAATGGTTTTTTCTGCTACTGTAGGATTTGTACCTCCAAATAAATCGAAAGCAGAATACACCGGAAATTTTCCTCTTGCTTCATTCAGTATTCTGTCAAACGCATCCCAGGCACCAAAGGCTGCAACTTTGTTTTTGTATTTTGATTGTTTGTTTAAAAACTCCAGCAGGGTTGTGTTTGGATTGGGAGGATAAGAATTGCTGTTAATCAATGTATCAGGGTAACCCGTAAAAATTTCATTGTAACCCGGGTACGAAAACCAGTATGGGTTTGCATTATCAACCCTGTTGCCCAAATTCCTGTTACCATAAATTTGTCCGTTCTTTTCAATAACACTCCATAAAAACGGTATTATTTTTTTTCTTCTTTCAAGCGGATCAGCTGCCCAGTATTTTTTAAAAATAGCAGCACTGTCATCCTGGTTAAATTTTTTGTTGTTGGCAATGGCACTGTCCATACCAGAAAAAACTTCCTGCCAGCGCAGTCCATCAGTAGTTATGATGATGATGTTTTCTGCTGTTTGTGCCAAGGCTGTATTTACGCAGAACACAAATAATAAAACCAATAATTTTTTCATCTTATTCCAGTGTTTTAAATGCTAATATAGGTTTTGCTTCAGTCTGAAGCAGATCAAAAACGATTATTTCATTGTTACCCTTTTTTAACCAGCCTGCGGGGCAAAATAATCTTTGTTGCGGCCCCACATTCCAATACCTGCCAAGGTTGTGCCCGTTTATGTAAAGCATTCCTTTACTGTATTTGCTCATGTCAAAATAGGTATCGCCCAATTCAGATAAATTAAAATTGCCTTTATAAAAAATTCCGGGGCCTTCACTGATGCCTCGATCCGCAGTAGCTGCTTTTGTTACAAATTCAGCATTCATCGGCAAAGGAAATACCTGCCAGTTCATTAATGTCATGCCATTTAAAGTTACCCTGTCGGTAATACCTTTTCTGTCAATCATAAATTGGGCAAAGTTGATATGGCCCATACCTTCTACTAAAACATCAAGCGTGGGGTTTTCACTATCTGTTTTAGGCAGATCAACAGTCCAGTTGCCACCATCACGATATACGGTATCAATAAATTTCCCATCTAAAAAAACGAGGGCATAATCGTGCGGCTCCCATATTTTTAATTTACCGCTTTTATGCCCGATCAGTTTTGTGCGGTACAACATTAGTCCCTGGTTTTGACCATAATCTTCCATGGGTTTTGGCTGTACAGAAAATTGCGGCCGAGGTAACCGGTTCCAGATGGTTGTCATATACTTCATGTCAATGGCCGCAATCTCAATGGCCGCAATTTCTTTTGGTACAGTTGGTATTTTATAATCAACATATTTTGCAATGAGGTTACGCAGCGTAAAATATTTTGCGGTAGCCTGGCCACGTTCGTTAATGGGAGCGTCATAGTCATAACTCGTAATATCAGGCTGGTATTGGGTTGGCGAGAATGCATTGGCACCGGCAGTAAAGCCAAAATTGGTGCCGCCATGTATAACATAAAAGTTAACCGACCTTTTATTTTTTAAAAGATATTCAACTTCTTTTTTAAGATCAGCAGTATCTGGCCGCTGCCATTTTTCTCCCCAATGTGTTAGCCAGCCGGGATATGTTTCGCTGCTGAATGCAGGAACATCAGGATCGCTTTTAGAAGCCTGTGCAAAATCAGCATCGCTGCCGCCACTATCCAAACCAATGGCTGTGCCTTTAATATGCCCTGCTTCAAGCATATAGGCTGTTGGCCCATCAGCCGTGTAAAACGGAACTTTAATTCCATTTTTTAACCAGGCAGTTCTTAATGCTTCTAAATAATTTTTATCATTACCATAACTGCCGTATTCATTTTCTATCTGCACCATTAATATGGGGCCGCCATTTATACATTGCAATGCAGTAACCTGCTTTGCTAATTCAGAAATGTACCGTTGAGTTGCGGCCATGTACCTGGGATCCATACAACGAACTTTTATATCCGGGTATTTAAGCAGGTAAGGCGGTAAGCCGCCAAAATCCCATTCTGCACACACGTATGGGCCTGGCCGCAGCAAAACCCACATCCTTTCCTGCTGGCAGATTTTTATAAACTCAGCAATATTCCTGTTCTCTGTTGTAAAGTCAAATACGCCTTCTTTTTGTTCATGGTAATTCCAGAAGATATAAGCTGCGATAGTATTGCAGCCCATGGCCTTTGCCATTTGAATACGATGCCGCCAGTATTCCTTTGGAATCCTTGCCGGGTGCATTTCGCCGCTGATGATCTGGAAGGGTTTACCATCCAATAAAAAATCAGTTTTGCTTAAAGCGAATTCGTGTTTTTGGGCAAAACATAGCTGAACAAAAGTTGTAAGTAATATTAATAAAGCTATTTTTTTCATAAATGTTGAATAGAGATTTAATGTTGATGTTTCCGTCCTGGCGAGGAGGAACGACGAAGCCATCTCCTGAATAAAGATACAAATGCTGAGCTTACCACATTTTCACTTCTTCCCACAAATCATTCCAATGTGGATTCATTGCATGAATCAAATCCTCTTTTCGTTTTCTGTTACCAGCTTTTAGTTGTTTTTCCCTGGCAATCGCATCTTCAATCCTGCTAAAACTTTCAAACCAAACTAATTTTTCACAATTATATTTGGCGGTGAAGCTGGTTTTAAATTCTTTTGTTTTATGTTGAAAAATACGTTGTGGCAGATTGGAAGTCACGCCTGTATATAAAACTGTGTTGTGAAAATTGGTCATGATATAAACACAGCCTCCGTATTCCATAATGCTGATATTTGAAAAGGTGATGAAGTTACCCGTCTTGGCGAACGCAGTGAAGCCATCCGCTGAATAAAGTTACTAATGCTTAATTATTTTTCAGCATTTCCCGGCGGATGGCTTCGTCGTTCCTCCTCGCCAGGACGGGAACTTGAGCATTTGTTCTTTATTGAGCATTTAAAATGTCGTAGAGTGACTTTATTTTGAAATCACTTATTGAAAACTTCTTATTATTTTTTACCGAAATTATCTTTTGCTGAGATGGCTCAAGATTAAAATAATTATCCGAAAATTCAACATCAGGTTTTATTGATTTTATATAAACATATTTGGCTGAAACATTTGTTGTAATATAAATATTATCAGGTGTTACTGTCATTGAAAATTTGGGTTTATCCAGTTTTAAATCTTTTGGGTAAACCACATCTTTAACCGGCAACACATCATCCCTGTATGCCTCCTTAACAGCATACCAGGCTGCTTTTGGCTGCCGGCTGTAATCTGTAATGCTCCAGCTGGTAACGGGCCAGCAATCGTTTAGCTGCCATAAAAGCGTGCCCATATTTGCCGGGTATTTACTACGATGTATTGCAATGCTGTTCCTTAAAATATAGTACTGCATGCATTGCGATAAGTAAGTATAATCTTCCAGCGAAAGGCGGCTAAGCTTTGCCGAATCAATAAAATAACGGGTTAAATAGTGATTCAGTTTTTTAAAACCTTCGCTGGCTTTTTGGTGAGCTTGAATAACCGGTGATTGCATAAACCTGTCTGAAGAATCTGTAAAACTTTTGATTGTATTCCAGTTGGGCATAGCCTGCATGCCGTATTCACTTACAAAGCGGCCGGTTTTGTTTTCAAAGACTTCCCAATCTTCCAGCCCCCACCAAACACCCCAATAATGACTGTCAGCTTCGGTAAAACTTTCCTTATGTCCCCAGCCGTTTTTTGGTGAGGTGGAAACATAAGGACGGGTTCCATCAAATTCATCTACCCATTTTTTCAGGCTGTCCTGGAACAACCTTTTATAATCGTTCCATACTTTGGCAGAATCGGCACCATGCAAATTAAACTGGCCCTGCCAGCCCCAGTTTTTCCAGGCTTCTTCCACTTCGTTGTTGCCGCACCATAAAACTATGCAAGGATGATTTCTTAATCTTTCAATTTGATATTTCACTTCTTCCCGTACATTATTCATAAATGCATCATCACCGGGATACATGCCACCGGCAAACATAAAATCCTGCCAAACCATGATGCCCAGTGAATCGCAGAGATCATAAAAATCATCCGACTCATATACACCACCGCCCCAAACACGCAACATGTTCATGTTGGCAGCTTTGGCACCAAGCAACATTTTAAGGTAGTCGGCTCTTTTTAACCTTGGTAAAAATATATCGCCGGGTATCCAGTTGGCACCTTTGGCGTAAATGGGTTTTCCGTCTTTTTCAAAATAGAAAGATGTACCGATAGAATCTTTTTGTTGGATGAGTTTTACATTTTGCGGAATGATATTCACTTTACATTCTTCGACAAATTTGATTTCCCCTTTATGATATTGGTGAAATAAAACCAAAGAATATTGAGGTTGTTTTTTTGGTTCTAATAACTTTTCCGGAGAGATGATTAAAGTGCCGCTATCAAATTCTGTGAACGTAGAATTGCCTTTAATTAATATTTCATTACTCTTAACCAGCGTGGCCAGATCTTTATAGTTAATTTTCTTTTTTACTGCAAGCCCCTTATCAATCAGGCAAATGGTATACATATATCCTTGCCGGGATATTATCTTGTATCGGAATTCCAGCTTTTTTATTTCGTGATTGTAGTACGAATTAAATACTCCGATTTTTATGTTATCCCATCCTTCCAATTTTATCTTCTTCCAAACCCCACAACCAACAAACTTTGGCCCCCAATCCCAGCCAAACTGAAATTGGGCTTTTCGTACATAAACACGGTTATTATCCGGTAAAACCAATGGCAGTATTGCTTTTGCAATACTATCAACTTTATTTTGTGCAGATGCAAATTTTATCAGCAATACATTGTCTGTGCTTTCGATGAAGGGTTTTACATTCACTTTCCAACTTCTGAACATATTATCAGCCTGTAAGATCAATTTACCATTTAGGTAAACATCAGCATAGGTATCCAGTCCTTCAAAAATCAGTTCAATAGTGTTTTTAACGAAAGTATTTTCATCAACATCAAAAACAGTTTTGTATTCCCAGTCCGCTTTGTCAATCCATTGCAGTTTGTTTTCATTGTCTCTGTAAAAAGGATCAGGGATTAGTTTGTTGTCAAGCAAATCGGTATGCACAGTGCCGGGCACCGTGGCTTTGTACCACTTGTTCTCTTTTTGATTTTTAAATTGCCAGTTTTTGTTTAGCTCGATGGAAATGTTTTGAGCATTTGTGTGAACGGGGATCAGATTTGTTAATAGGATTAACAGGATTGAGCAGCTTTTCATCTTACAAACTTTTTAAGTTAGCAATGATGGTTTTTATTTCATCCACATCAGCCGATACAGAATTGAGGATTTCCTTCATCCCTTCATTTGTATAATTCATCTTACTGTCAATATTTATTCTTGCAGATGTGTGGAATTCAACTGCACCGGTTTTTAGCGCCAGCTCAATAATATTACCGGCACGTACACCGCTGCCAGGCATGATGATAATTCTCTCATCGGCTTGTTTTATTAATGCAGCAAGGGTTTCTGCTCCATCCAAAGCATTGGGTACCAAACCCGATGTAAGTATTCTTTCGCAACCAATCTCAATAATATCTTCCAAAGCCTCTGCAGCATCTTTCACACGATCAAAAGCCCGGTGAAAAGTAACGCCCAGAGGATAAGCCAGTGCAACTAATTCTTTGCATCTGTTTTTATCAACCGTTCCATCTGCATTCAAAATACCAAAAACCACACCATCACAGCCAAGTTCTTTACAAATTTTCACATCTGCTTTCATAACTTCAAATTCTGTCTCACTATAAAAAAAATCGCCGCCACGTGGGCGGATAATAGGATACAACTCTATCTGTAATTTTTCACGAGCTGCTTTTATAAAACCATAAGATGGGGTAGTACCACCTTCGCCAGGATTATCGCACAGCTCAATACGGTGAGCGCCTGCAGCCTCTGCCAGCATGCAGCTTTCAATATTAAAACCTATCACTTCTAATGTAAAGATCAAAGCAGGTATTTTGATTGATGAATCTGGTTTTCATTATTACTCTTCACACTAAACACAAATCCTTTTTGTATGGCATAAGCGCCATACTGCCCTTTTTTATTCATGGCTAAAAAACCAACCTGCAATGTTTTTGCTTTTTCTTTATCTCTTTTCACAATTCTTTCCACCGCTTTTTTACAGGCCATTTCGGGTGAGTAGCCCTGGCGCATAAATTCAACCACCAAATGCGTTCCGCAGATGCGTATCACTTCTTCGCCAGTGCCGCTGCTGGTTGCAGCGCCAATTTCATTATCTACAAATAAACCGGCACCAATAATGGGAGAGTCGCCCACACGGCCATG
>JAOAUI010000371.1 GCA_030157685.1 Ferruginibacter sp.
TCTGCAAGTTTTGGTTGCTTGCCGGTGGTCATCATTAATACCAGGTCATCCCACTCTTTGCCATCATACTCATAAATGGCAATAATAGTTTTCATGGGCATGTTCGGTACCTGTTCTCCCATCATTACGTTTTTTATTTTCACGGCATTGATATCAAATCCGTTGCGGTGAGCATTCTCAACCACCTGTTTCCATTTTTCCTGCAGGGATTTAGTATTCTTTCCCAGCCAGGGTTTTAGCAATGAAAAGTTTTTTTCCTGTACCGACTTTAAAAAAGCTTCGCCCAGTTTTTGTTCGGTTTGGGCAAAGAGAGTTGTGGCCGAGAGCAGCAACAAAACAAATAATATCCTTTTCATAAAAACTGATTTATTGTTCAAATGTATGATGGTTTTGCTTATTTATTAATCCGTTCCCGGATATTTTAACAAATAGAAAATTAAGTAGTGAAAACATAACCGCAACTGAATGTCTTAGGTAAGCTTTACTTCAATCTCTTTGGTATAAGCGGTGTCTATCCATTTCTTCATGGCTTTGTTTGATAACCAGTATTTAAAAAACCAGGTAGATAATATGGTATTGATGCCTAAAGAAAAAACCTTTGGTGGAATACTATTTACAAAGCGGTAAACTTTTTCTTCTGTGCGCAGGCGCTTGTGAATTTCGCGGTTGTAATGGGTAAACATTTTTTCACTGAAATCATTTTGTGAAGCAGCACGCTGTAAAAATTTTGCAGCTACATAACCCGATATCATGCCCGAGCCAATGCCTTCGCCGGATGTGGGGCAAACCAATGAAGCCGCATCGCCCAGCAACATCCAGCCATCGCCATAGGCCTTACGGTCATTACCCGACATGGGAATGCCCCAGCCTTTTACGGTTTCCAGCGGCTGTGCATTTTTAAAACGGGGAATAAGTACCGGGTCGGTTTTTATCAGCTCTTCAAAAGCTTTACGCACATTAATATTATTTTTCGCAATGTAGTTACTGGCCATTCCATAACCTACATTGGCCTTGCCATCGGGCAAAGGAAATATCCAGAAATAGGAAAGGGGCAGACTCTTTGGAAAATATACTTCCAGCAGATTATCAGTATGCATGCCTTCAACACCTTTCCAGTACTGCCTTACAGCACCGGCATAATTGTTACGGTCAACTTTTCGCTCACCCAAATATTTAAGTACGATAGAGTGATCACCATCGGCACCAATTAAAAAATCAGTTTCAATTTCTATTTTGCCTGATGGGCCTTCGCCTTCCAGCATCCAGGTTTTTCCCGTTCTGGTTATTGTATTTATCCGGGTAGATAATTGAAGATTGGCAACGCTGCGATCAATCTTGCTCACTAAAAGATTATCAAAATCAAAACGCCTGCTTACAAAAAACATAGGCCTGTTTGCACGATCGGTTGTGCCGCCTGCAGCATTACGCATAATATCTACCTTACGGCCATTGGGTAAAATAAACCGGAAGCCCTGCGATGCAGTAAAGTTTTTTTTATTGGCGGAAAGTTCTTTTTCAATAATTGCAGGGTCAATATGATTCAACACCCTGATGGTGTTCAGATCAAGCCCATCGCCGCAAATCTTATCCCGTGGAAATGAAGCTGCATCAACAATTACATGCTTAATGCCCATCTTACATAAAAAAATACTGGCAGTGGCCCCGGCGGGCCCGGCACCTATAATACAAATTCCGGTCTTTATTTTTTCAGGCTGCATGTATTAGTCAATTGTATGCAAATAAACGACGGAATTTAAAAATTACAGCCAACAGTTAAATATAAATAAAAGCAGGCTCCTGGTTTTGAATATTACATTTAAAAAACGGCAGCATCAATGGTCATATCTTTTATTGACCAGGCTGCGTTCAGTTGTTTTTGTACAGCAGACATCGCAGTTGTATTTTTCAATTGCCGGTAACATGTTTGCAAACCGGTAAGCGACCAACCGTTATTTGGATTTATCTGCAGGTCTTTTGTAAATATATCAACTGCTTCTTTATACTTGCCGGCTTTTACCAATGCAGCGCCCAGGTATTGCCTGGCGGGTAATAACCAGTCACGGGGTTCATTGTAAATCAGTTTGTCTTCATCTTTTGCCGCCTGTTTAAAGAAGGTAATGGCTTTGCTGAGATCCTGTTTGTTTGCTGCAATGGTACCGGCTAAAATACTTTCGCCTATCAATGCAGCATCGTACACCGAATTAAAAGGAGTTAATGGTTCTTTCAAAGAAGGTTCGGTCATTTTATTTTGCATGATGGCCAGTTCTTTTGCTGCTTCGGTAATCTTATTGGTATTGGCATAAGCCATACCTCTTGCAAAATGTTGTAACACCGAAGTAAAGGGGAGGGTATCTGCTACCGGGTCGTTTAATATCTCTTTCCATTTTCCAAAACGTAACCAGGTGAAGATATCTGTGCGGTGCAGGTATTGTACATAATTACCGAGTGCACCAGGCATCTGCAGATAAAAGCCAGGTATCTGTTCCTGCAGTTCTTTTGATGCTGCTGCAGCAATACCATAGTTACCGGCCATTTGGGCACAGTTTATTTTCATATGCATATTATGCAGTGCGTACAATGA
>JAOAUI010000372.1 GCA_030157685.1 Ferruginibacter sp.
TATCCAATTTGTTTTGCTACCCTGGTTTCTACATCCAGTACAAATACATAATGGTTTGCAGAGATGATGTATAATTTATTGTAAGCATCGGCAATCATATCGCCTCCCCAGCTGGTGCACTTGTTTTTAATTGAAACAGTTTTGTTTGATTCATCATCAATCACCGGGCCCAGGTCGGTAATCGTAACTTTTTTACCGGTGGTGAATTTTACCAAACGGCTACCGTCGTTGGTTAAGGCATAACCATTACCATCGGCCGCAATTACCATACGGGTGAAATGATTGGCTTCGTCCTGCAGTTTTTCATTTGTATTTAAAAGCGAAGAGGTAACCGTGTAATATTTCTGTTCGTTACCTTTTGCATTCAGGTCGAGCCAGCGTAATTCACCAACCCTCATGGGGGTAAAAAATAATTTGTTTTGATTTTTGTCGTACGCTGCTGCAGCCACCATGGTCTCTGTAGGGGTTCTGTGGGCAGCCGACTGTGTTTTTGAATCGGCATCCTTCATTACAAAGGTTGTTTTGTCTCTTTGATAAACATCCGTAACAATTTTACCGGTAGTAATATCTACCTGGCGGATGTTCATCCACATGAAATCATGATTACCATCGCCGGTTATTGCGAAGGTTTTGTTAGCATCCTGCGCCGAAACAGAGAAGCTTGCTGCAATAAAAGTTGTTGAGAGTAAAAGTTTAATGTTCATAAGAGGAGTTTTATTTAGTAATTAGATACCTAAATTAGTCAAAATACATAAATCAACCAAGGTTTTTTTATGAACGGTTATTATCTAACGATTTTTTAACGCTGCCCGTTTGCAGCAGTAAAGCTTTTGCAGCTTCATAATCATCTGTGTGCATTTTTTCCATCAGCATTTTTACACCCCGGTCAACCAGTTTTTCGTTGGTCAGTTGCATATTCACCATTTTATTGTCTTCTACCCTTCCCAACTGTATCATCACAGATGTTGAGATCATATTCAGTATCAGTTTTTGGGCGGTACCGCTTTTCATACGGGTGCTGCCGGTAACAAATTCCGGTCCTACCACGGCTTCAATCGGATAATCTGCTGCGGCACTTAATGGTGCATCTGCATTACAGGATATACTGCCTGTTATAATATTATTGGCCCTGCATTTTTCAAGAGCGGCAATAACATAAGGTGTGGTTCCGCCTGCGGCTATACCAATCACCACATCTTTTTCAGTAACGGCATGCTCCTGCAGATCAAGCCAGCCCTGCTCTGTATCATCTTCTGCAAATTCCACAGCTTCGGTAATAGCTTTTTGGCCACCGGCAATAATGGCAATAACCAACCCTGCAGGTACCCCATATGTAGGAGGACATTCACTGGCATCCACAACCCCCAAACGGCCGCTTGTACCTGCACCAATATAAAAAAGGCGGCCACCGGCCAGCATCTTATCAGCAATTACCTGTACAAGCTGGTCAATCTGTGGAATGGCTTTCTCTACGGCTGAAGGCACCAGGCTGTCTTCTTTATTAATATTGGTTAATAGCTCCTTAACCGACATTTTTTCCAAATGCCTGTAATTTGATGCAGATTCTGTTATTCTGTTAAACGCCATTGTTTACTGATGAAATTTTATCAACCCGTCCATCGGTTTTTTAATTACTTTTCCCAACTGCAATTCAAATGAACTGCACATATCTTTTAAAACATCTTTAAACCCAAAAGCAACACTACCGGTAAAATTGATGGGCATTGTCCAGCTTTCACGGTATTTATATATGTGGTTAAAAAAGAAATCATTAAAACTGTCTTCAATAATATTCTCAATCATATAATGGCCCCGGTTCTCCACTAAAAAATCGGTAAAGGCAGCCAGGTAACGGTTTGGCAGAGGCTTTTTATACACTGCACTCAGTATTTCATCGCTGTTGGTATTATATTTTGCATTAAAACGATCCATCAGGTCTTCGTCAAAAGTTTTGTATAAAAAATACTGAACCACTTTTCTGCCCATATAGGCACCGCTTCCTTCATCGCCCAGTACATAACCCAGGCCCGGACTGTTTTTTACTATCTTTTTACCGTTATAGTAACAGGAATTTGAACCGGTGCCCAATATACAGGCAATCCCTTTCTCATGTCCGCAAAGCGCCTTGGCTGCACCCATCAGGTCGTGATCAACAAATATTTTTGCATCGTTGAATACTTTTTGAACTGCTTTTTTAACCAGTTTTACATTATCAGCATTGCTGCAACCAGTACCATAAAAGTAAATTTCGTCGGGCGCTGTTTTTTTAAACTTAACCTTCAACTCTTCGTTAATTACATATTCTATTTGCTCTGCAGAAAGGAAATAAGGGCTTAGTCCCTGGGTATGAAAGGTTTTTACCGATTTCCCGTTCATTAAACACCACTCCGTTTTTGTAGAGCCACTGTCTGCTATTAATTTAATTGCCATTTAAACCCGTTATTTGGTTTGAAGTTAATTCATTTGAGTATAAGCCACAAGTTACAAGCTGCAAGGGACAACTAAAATTATAAAAGTTTTTTTTAGAAACTACAAGCATCTTTATATAACAGGTGTACGCAAGGTTTCTCCCTTGCAGCTATTTTCCCTTGTAGCTTCTTCTTATCTTCGCAAAATGAATAACAAAAAAATACAGGTTTGGTTGCCCTTGCTGTTTAGTATAACAATGATTGTTGGAATGTTCTTTGGCTATAAAATGAGAGATAGTATGCCGGGCAAAAGTTTCTTTTTTGCCGAAAAACGCAGGCCTGTACAGGAAATAATGGACCTGATAAAGAACCGCTATGTAGATGATGTGGAATTTGATAAGCTTGCCGATACTGCCATACAGGCCATGTTAAGCAAATTAGACCCCCACTCTGTTTTTATACCAGCCGAAGAACTGCAACAGGTAAATGAAGACCTGGCCGGTAAATTTTTCGGTATCGGCATCGAATTCAATATTTTTAATGATACCCTGAATGTGATCAATGTTTTAAAAGATGGCCCGGGCTTTAAAGCGGGTTTAGTTACCGGCGATAAATTTATTACAATTGATGACAGCCTTGTAGCTGGTAATAAAACCGATGCTGATGCTTTCAGAAAAAAACTTCGTGGCGAAAGAGGAACAAAAGTTTCCATTACTTATTTACGAAGTTCTGTCAAAAAACAGGCTGTTATTACCCGTGATGCCATTCCGCTGTTGAGTGTAGATGCAAGCTACATGATGACCAAAGAAATTGGTTATATCAGGCTGAACAAATTCTCATCGGTAACCTATCGTGAGTTTATGGAGGCCCTGGAACCATTAAAAAAAGCCGGTTTGCAGAAACTGATACTTGATCTGAGAGGTAACGGTGGAGGTATTCTAGACCAGGCAGTGGAAATAGCCGACGAATTTTTAGATGGCGATAAGCTGATTACCTACACTGAAGGAAAACACGTTGATAAAAAAGAATACCGCTGCCGCCGCAACGGCCAGTTTGAAAAAGGAAAGCTGGTTGTGTTGGCCGATGAAGGCACTGCCAGCGCCAGTGAGATATTGATTGGTGCCCTGCAGGATTGGGACAGGGCAACCATTGTTGGCAGGCGCAGTTTTGGTAAGGGCCTGGTGCAGGAACAGTTTGACCTGAGTGATATGAGTGCATTGAGGCTTACCATTGCCCGTTACTACACTCCAATTGGCAGAAGTATACAAAGGCCCTATACCAACGGCGAAAAAGCATACTACGATGAAGTAAATAACAGGTACCATGATACCGCAACTGCCCATGCCGATTCGATAAAAAACAATTCGGGTAAAGCATATAAAACAAAAGGTGGTAAAACGGTTTATGCCAAAGGAGGTATTGCCCCCGATTACTTTATAGCTTTAGATACAAGCGGTTTTAGTAAAAACGCTGCTGCTATTTACAACAAGAGTACAATTGGCGGTTTTGCTTATAATTTTTATCTTCAAAACCAGGCTTTATTAAAAACTTTTAAAACCCCCGCTGATTTTATTAAAGGATTTAATTTAAGTGAAGAAAACTGGAAACAATTTACTGAAGCTGCCGCAAGAGATTCAATAAACATCAATTTGGCTTCTGCAAAGGAAAAATCAAGCCTGTCCAATCACATCAAATCATCCATTGCCCGCCAGTTATGGCGTAACGAAGGTTATTTTGAAGTGATGAATACAACAGATGAAGGGATTAAGAAAGCTTTGGAAATTATAGGAACCAATTAATAATGCTGGCGCATCCTGAAAAATTGAAACTTTTTCTGTTTACCATGCGTCTTGTAAACTTAGTAATTATATAACCCGATTATTCCAGACATATCGAAATAAATACTAAATTTACAAGACGAAACCAATTACTTAAACTAAATAAAGTCAACTTCAAATTATAACCAATTAAAAAATCTGCTCATGAAAATCTTAAAATTTACTTTTATAATATTGGGGATATTATTAACGATCAATACCAATGCACAGGAATCTCCCAGAAATCTCAATGACGCACCTCCCTCTAAATTCAGGATTTCAGCAGGTGCAGGCACAGCCAATTATTATGGCGACCTGAAGAAGGGCAGTTTTTTTACACAAACAAGTTTTTCTTTTAGTGCAGCATTATCTTATACATTGACAAAAAAACTTGCTGCAAAATTAGATGTTGGAATACAAAGGCTACAGGGATCTGACAGTAAAAAAGGTGGTGCACACCCTGGAAGGAACCTGAGTTTTAAATCTAATGTTTTAGATTTTGCAATATCGGGAGAATATACAATACTGAACCTGGATAATTTTCCACTAAGCCCCTATGTATCCGCCGGTATTGGCGTGATGCTTTTTAACCCATATGCCAAAGATGCATCAGGTAACAAACAATCGCTGCCAGAACTTGGTACTGAAGGCCAGGGGCTAACAGGTTATCCTGGAATATACAGCACTGCGGCTCTTGAATTTCCTTTAGGAATTGGTGTAAAATACCCGATCAACGAAAAGCTGACGCTTGCTTTGGATTTTAACTACCGCATAACCAGAACAGATTACCTGGATGATGTGAGCCGTATTGGATATCCCGACAAGGCATCACTGGATGCCCGAAACCCTGTAACAGCCAAGTTTACATGGCGTAGTGATGAAGTTGGCGGAGGAGCATATCCTAAAAGCTCTACACTTCCACGTGGCAACCCCGATAATAACGATGGCTTTTTTACAACACAGCTAAAAATCACAGTTAATTTATAATTTTTTTCTGCTGCTTTAAAATAGCAGCCAAAAGCAAAAGTTTTATGTGCCGTTAAATAGAGTATTTAACGGCACATTTTATTTAGACAATTTGTGTAACATTAGTACCCCTTTAATGCTTTGCAGATGCAGGTTCCCCCTGATATCATTCTTTGAACCAGCCTGCTTTTAAACCCGTTGAGGCATAAGCCTTATTTATTTTAAGAATATCAGGATTATTGATTATTTTTATTTCGACTTAACACTACCAAACAACTCCTTATTATGAAACTGATCAGATTAGGTATTCTATTCTTAGTAATGCTGATTTCATTTAATTCTATTGCCCAGCAATTGCCCCCAAGTGGTACTCCGTCGGTAGCTAAAACCGACAAAAAACAGCCAAAGAAAAAGCCGGTAAAAACTGATAACCCTTCTAAGCTTAGTATTACGGGTGGAATAGGAATTGCCAATTATGTTGGTGATCTTATGAAAGGTAATACCGCTTTCCAGCAATCGAGTTATTCTTCCAGTGTGGGTTTGAGCTATTCAATAATCAATCATTTAAATGCAAGATTCGACATTGGCTTTCACAATGTGCAGGGTTACGATAGCAAAACTGGTGGCGCCCACCCCGGAAGAAACCTGAGTTTCAGATCAACCATTCTTGAATTCTCGCTTGCAGCGGAATATACTTTGCTGAACATGGATAAATACAAATTCAGTCCGTATGTTTTTGTTGGTATCGGAGCTTTTCGTTTTAATCCACGTGCATATTATGGCGCTGGCGGAACGCATCCGCTGCGTGAACTTGGTACTGAAGGACAGGGCCTGGCAGGCTATCCCGGTTTGTACAGTACAATGGCTGTTGAATACCCTTTGGGATTTGGCTTTAAATACAAGATCAATAATAAGATAATGCTGCTGGGCGAATTTAACTTCAGGGGAACCGGAACAGATTACCTGGATGATGTTTCAACTTATTATCCTGATAAAGCAAAATTAGATGCAAGAAACCCCACAACTTCTAAGTTTACCTATCGTGGAGAAGGTGCTTATCCTAAAAACCCAACACTTAAACGAGGAGATGCCGCTAATAAAGACGCCTATTACACAACCCAGTTAAAAGTTGCTTATAAACTACAAACAAATAAAACAAAAAAAACTGTCAAAAAAGAGGTTACGTTGCCAGTAAAAAATAACGAAACAGACACCGATGCCGATGGAATAACTGATGCATTTGATAAATGCCCCGACGTAAAAGGCAGTAAAGAAAACAGTGGCTGCCCACTGCCCTTTATTGAAGGTGGAGACTTGGCGGCTGTTTCGCCAGATTCTATGACCTACAGGATTTATTTTGACCTGGACAGATCGCTGTTGCTTTCTGATGCTTTTAAAACATTGCAGGGTATTGTAGCAATACTGAAAGCCGATAATTCGCTGGTGGTAAATATTACCGGCCATTCTGATAATATAGGAACCAATGCTGTTAATATGCAGCTATCTGCCGAAAGAGCTAATATTACAAGAGATTATTTATTGAGTTATAATATTCCTGCAGATAAAATAAAAACATCACACTATGGCGAAACCATGCCAGTTGACAATACACAGCAATGGCGCAACCGCAGGGTGGAAATAACCATTATTAAAAAATGACACTGTAAATAATTTACAAAATGGCTGCTTTAAGAGCAGCCTTTTTTGTATATATCATTCAATACAAAACACATGATTTACTTAATCTAAAAAAATTACCTTTGCCGCAAATAACGATTCTATATGTGGCTAAATAACATTCTCGATACAATAGGCAATACTCCCCTTATCAAAATAAATAACATTACAAAAAGCCTGCCCTGCACGGTACTGGCAAAAGTTGAGTACTTTAATCCGGGTAACAGCATTAAAGACCGCATGGCATTAAAAATGCTGGAAGTTGCTGAGCAAGAGGGTAAAATTAAGCCAGGCGGAACCATTATTGAAGGGACAAGTGGCAACACCGGTATGGGCCTTGCCTTAGCCGCCTGCGTAAAAGGATACAAATGCATTTTTACAACCACCGATAAGCAATCAAAGGAAAAAGCAGACATTTTAAAAGCCGTTGGTGCCGAAGTGATTGTTTGCCCAACCAATGTGGAGCCCGAAGACCCCCGCAGTTATTATTCGGTATCAAAACGCCTGGCTACCGAGGTGCCCAATAGCTGGTATGTAAACCAATACGACAACCTGGCCAACCGCCAGGCCCACTACGAGCAAACCGGCCCGGAGATTTGGGAACAGACCGAAGGAAAAGTAACACACCTGGTTGTTGCTACCGGTACAGGTGGTACCATTGTGGGTACAGGCAAGTATTTAAAAGAAAAGAATCCAAACATAAAAGTTTGGGCCATTGATAGTTATGGATCTTTGCTAAAAAAATATTTTGAAACCGGTGAATTGGATCAGAAGGAAGTTTACCCATACATCAGCGAAGGGTTTGGGGAAGATTTTGTACCTGCCAATTACGATATGAGTGTGATTGATGAGTTTACAAAAGTTACCGATAAAGATGGTGCAGTAATGGCCAGGCGCATTGCCAAGGAAGAAGGTATGTTTTGCGGATATAGTGCCGGCAGTTGTTTGCAGGGTATGATGCAACTTAAAGATCAACTGAAAAAGGATGATGTAGTGGTATTGATCTTTCATGACCATGGAAGCAGGTATGTGGGAAAGGTTTACAACGATCAGTGGATGCTTGAAAGAGGCTTTTTAGATGTAAAAACCTTTAAAGACCTGGTTGGTGGCCGTGGTACCCAACGCTTAATTAACCTGAGTAAGGAAAACACGGTGGCCGATGCAATAGAACTGATGCGTAAATATGATATTGAAAATATTCCGGTGATGGATAAGGAAACGAGCGTTGGCGCTATATCTGCAAGCGGTTTATTCAACAAAATTTTAAGCAATCCCGATATTAAGACCCAAACTGTAGCGTCTGTTATGGAAAAAGCCTACCCCGAAGTGGCTTTTGAAACGCCGGTTGAGCGTTTGAGTACCTTTATTACCAAAGAAAACGGAGCCGTTTTAAGCAGGGATGAAAGCGGCAGTTTTCATATTGTTACCAAATACGACATCATCCAAAGTCTTACCAAATAGTCATACCGTTAATTTACGAAGGCCTGTAAAGCTATACTGTTCTGTATTTCATCAATACAGGAAGCATTGCATGCGAAAATATCATCAAGTCAGGTACGTATTTTTACGATACTTAAAAGCGTAACTATTCTATAATCAAAAATGGATAATTACGAGTATGGTAGTAATTGCAGTAGCACGAAAAAAGAGCAATATCGCTCTATAAAGGAATGTTAAACTGTTGCATCTTTGTGTCAGAAGTTGATTGATAGGAATTAAATATCAATCATTATCCAAAATCCTGATTAAAACCAAAGAATTCAATCCAATGTTTGTGAAGAACCATCAAACAATCCAATATCAGTCAACTTCTTTTAATTTTTAAAACCAATTATACGCTTGAAGATCTTGTCCTGATGAAAAACCAAAAGATCTGAAAGTAATAAAAACCAATATCCTGCCTATGCCTTAAAAAGCGACGATGGCAAAAAACCAAAAAAGACCAATATCCTGGCTTATGCTGTAAAAAGCGATGATAGCCGAAAAACCGAAGAAAAACCAATATCCTGCCTATGCTGTAAAAAGCGATGATGGCGAAAATGAAGAACACTGAAACCAGGATAATTTATTAAAGGAAATGCTTCATAAAAGGTAACCCCCTTTGAAAAGCAGCCCCAAAATCCTGAAAAAAACCGGCTCGTGCTTGGCTGGTTAAGAAATCGAACTTCCACACACCTAATTACGACAGGTTTTTGTGGAAGTTTTTTTATGCCCACAATCCTGTTAATGGCTAATTTTGGCAATGATTTTACAGCAAACTGCAGATCTTACTTATCTCCCAAAAAGAATTGTTTCACTGGTTCCATCTCAAACAGAATTATTATTTGATCTTGGGCTGGAAGCCGAAACTGCTGGTATCACTAAGTTTTGCGTTCATCCACAAAGCTGGTTTAAAACAAAGGACAGCATTGGTGGCACCAAAACGGTAAATATTGATAAAGTACATCAGTTACAACCCGATCTTATCATTGCCAATAAAGAAGAAAATGTAAAAGAACAAATTGAAGCACTGGCAGCTAATTACCCCGTTTGGTTAACAGACGTAAACAACCTGCAGGATGCACTGCAGATGATTGAAGATATTGGAACATTAACCGGTAAATCGGCTGCTGCAAATACTTTAATCAACAATATAAACAAGGCTTTTCATGAAATGCCTGAAATGAAGATGCCTGTTAAAACTGGTTATTTAATCTGGCGGGAGCCTTACATGACTGTTGGTGGCGATACTTTTATAAATGATATGCTCCATAAATGCGGTTTTAAAAACATCTTTTCTGATAAAGAAAGATACCCGGAAGTAAACATTGCCCAACTGCAAACTGCCAATTGCCAACTGCTCCTTCTCTCCTCCGAGCCTTACCCTTTTAAACAAAAACATCTTGATGAATTAAGCCTCCAATTGCCTGGTACAAAAATAATATTGGCCGATGGTGAATTCTTTAGCTGGTATGGAAGCAGGATGCTGCAATCACCTGCCTATTTTAAGCAGTTAATTACTCAAATTCAGGGCATTAATTAATCGGTCATCTTCCTTACATTTGTAAAAAATAACTACTTATGAGTAAATACAGTTCCGGCGTTTTATTTGGTGCCGAATTAGAGGCATTATACAACGATGCAAAAGACAATGAGTTTGCATTACCTGCAGTAAATACAATTGGCACAAATACCATCAATGCCACATTGGAAGCAGCTGCAAAAGTAAATTCCCCGGTTATTATACAATTCAGTAATGGCGGTGCCCAATTTATAGCAGGTAAAGGAATGCCCAATGATAATTTACAGGGCAATATTGCAGGTGGCGTTTCGGGTGCATTGCATATTCATAATGTGGCCAAATATTACGGCGTACCGGTTGTTTTACATACCGATCATGCAGCAAAAAAATGGCTGCCATGGGTTAGCGGATTAATAGATGCCGGCGAACAGTTTTACAAAGAAAAAGGAAGGCCTCTATACAGCTCTCATATGCTTGACCTGTCGGAAGAACCGATTGAAGAAAACATTGCTACTTCGGTTGAATTTTACAAACGCATGGCACCATTGGGCATGAGTATTGAAATTGAATTAGGTGTAACCGGTGGTGAAGAAGATGGTGTTGATAACAGCGATATTGATAATGCCAAATTATATACACAACCCGAGCATGTTGCCTACTCATATACCGAATTAAGTAAAGTAGGGAAACTGTTTACAGTAGCCGCAGCTTTCGGCAATGTACATGGTGTTTACAAATCGGGCAATGTGCAGTTAACCCCCATCATTTTAAAGAACAGCCAGGACTATATTACCAAAAAACTGAACACAGGCGAAAAGCCGGTTTACTTTGTATTCCATGGTGGCAGCGGTTCTCCGCAAAATCAAATACGTGAAGCAATCAGTTATGGCGCCATTAAAATGAATATTGATACCGATCTGCAATGGGCATTCTGGGAAGGTATTTTAGCAAATTATAAAAAGAACGAAGCCTATTTACAGGGGCAACTGGGTAATCCCGAAGGAGATGACAAACCCAATAAGAAATACTACGACCCAAGGGTTTGGTTACGTAAGGGAGAAGAGAGTTTTATTAAAAGATTAGAAGTGGCTTTTGAAGATTTGAACTGCATAAATAGAAACTCATAAGTTTAGATGTTTAGGGGTTTAGAAGTTTAGTTAAAAACTGCTCATCTAAACCCCTAAACCCTAAACCTCTAAACTAATAAAAAATATGAGCGTGAAAAAAGAAGAAGATTTTGATGCCAGCCTGGCCGGTGAAGAAGGAACTGCCGAAGAGAATAAGGCCAACTGGTTTAAGCGGATGAAAAAAGGCATTCTTACATCTACCAAAGATAAAAAAGATGCTCCCGAAGGCCTTTGGTCTAAATGCCCATCCTGTAAATATACCTGCACGGTTTCTGAGCTTGCCGAAAACAAGTTTGTTTGCCCCAAATGCGAATACCACCACCGCATTGGCAGCCAGGAGTATTTTGAAAT
>JAOAUI010000373.1 GCA_030157685.1 Ferruginibacter sp.
CAGCTATTGATTTACAGTCTGTTACTCTTCGTCTTTTTTATTGTAGTGTAAACTGTAAAGCATTTAAAAAAAACTCCCCGGTTAACGGGGAGTTTTTTTTATCTCTAAGGTTAGTAAGTAATTATTAAAGATCGGTAATCGGTTTATACTTCGGCACCAGTGATTTCATTACAAACCAGGCTATAAGATAAGCAACAGCACATACGGCAAACATAATGGTATAACCAGTTTGTATATGGCCCAATGCTTTATAATGATCGAATAAGGCACCTCCAACTTTTGATATTAATACACCACCCAATCCACCAGCCATGCCGCCGATACCTACAACAGAGCCGATTGCTTTTTTAGGAAACATATCAGACACCGTAGTAAATATATTAGCCGACCATGCCTGGTGAGCCGATGCTCCGATACCGATAAGAATTACAGGTATCCAGAAACTGATATAACCCAGCGGTTGTGCCAGCAAGACGAGCAACGGAAAGAGTGCAATGATAAACATGGCTTTCATACGGCCATCATATGCATTATATCCCTTTTTTATAAAGTAGGTAGGGAACCAGCCGCCGCCAATACTACCAAACATCGTCATACTATATAATATTGCTAACGGCAGCATGATGTCTGTTTTCACCATTCCATATTGTGCCTCAAGATATTTTGGTAACCAGAATAAAAAGAACCACCACACACCATCGGTCATAAATTTTCCAAAAGCAAAAGCCCAGGTTTGTTTATACCCCAATAGTTTAAACCATTTTACTTTTTCTACTTTTTCTGTAGCCGCTACTGCTTCGTCTGTATCAGAATTGATATAAGCCAATTCCGTTTTCGATAATCTTTTTTGCTTTTCTGGTTTATCATAAAAGAACCACCAAAAAATTACCCAGATAAAACCAATGGCACCCACTAAAATAAAAGCCATTTGCCAGCCCCAGTGAAGAGCTATCCATGGAACAGTTAACGGTGCCAGTATAGCTCCTACATTGGCACCGGAATTAAATATGCCTGTTGCAAATGATCTTTCTTTCTTTGGAAAATATTCAGCGGTGGCTTTAATAGCCGCCGGAAAATTACCAGCTTCTCCAAATGCCAGTACCGCACGGGATACCATAAAGCCGAGTATAGAAACGGGTATTACCAGATTTATTGTTGCAAAAATGCCTTGAAATATTCCGCCAATCTCAATAGCATAGGCATGCATGATAGCTGCCAGCGACCAGATACCGATTGCCCAGGTAAATCCTTTTTTTGTGCCCAGCTTATCAATAAAGCGTCCTGCAAATAACATGGAGATGGCATAGGCAAACTGAAATACTGCTGTGATATTAGCGTAGTCAGTATTGGTCCAGCCAAATTCTTTGGACAGGTCTGGTGCAAGCAGACTTAATACCTGGCGGTCGAGATAATTAACAGTGGTAGCAAAAAATAACAGGGCACAAATGGTCCACCGGTATTTTCCTATCGTTTCCTTAGTAGTCATAATGGCAATTATTAAGGGGAGTCGTTATTTTTTTATCGTTCCAATCAAGTCTAACACTTCTTTGGTCATCTTTTCAATGGTAGCATAATCTTTTGCTTCCATCAGTTTCTTGCTGATGAGTTTGCTGCCCATGCCTACTGCACACACCCCGGCTTTGAACCAGCCTTCAATATTTTCCCTTGTTGTGTCAACACCGCCAGTTGGCATAAATAGCAGCTTAGGGAAGATATCTTTAATACCGCTTAAAAATTCCGGCCCGAGCATATTGCCGGGAAACAATTTGATAAAACCAATGCCGGCATTTTCAGCAGCAATGATTTCGGAAGGTGTCATACAACCGGGGGCATAAAAAATATCGTTGGCCACTGCATAGTCAGCTACTTCTTTTACAAAGCCTGGGCTTACAAGAAAGTCTGCACCGGCTGCCAAATAATCTTTGGCAGTTTGTAAATTCTTTACGGTACCAACACCGAGTAACATACCGGGCATTTCCGCATTGCGGACTTCTACCATTTTTTTGAAATTGGCTAAGGCTGCTTCGCCACGGTTGGTGTATTCTAATGCTTTTACACCCGCCCTGTAGACGGCTTTTAAAATATCAATACTTACTGTTTCATCGGCATTGAAATATAAAGGCAGCATGCCCTGTGCAATGATGGCGTCGGCTATTTGTTTTGATTTGCTCATACCCCTGTCCCCTAAAGGGGAATTTTATTGTTTAAAAATTAAAATTGCTATTGCTCTCCAACTATTGTTAGTGATAAACAGGTAAAATGTAAATTCATTCACCATTCACCATTCACAGTTTTACTTTAATCACTAATTTTTTTATATCTCCTTCTCCAATCATCGGGGCATGCACATCTTCCGGAAAGAAAATGACAAACTGCCCGTTGGTCAATTGAAAGTACATATCCGGCTGTTCATGGTATAGCTGTACATCTTTCTCCGGATTATAACCGCCATTCTCTACTGTACATTTCTCCCGGGGCTTCCATCCAATGGTTTCCACTCCATTGATGCAAAGCTGAATGTCGATATGATGATTATGGCATTCAAACTTGGC
>JAOAUI010000374.1 GCA_030157685.1 Ferruginibacter sp.
TTGTCCGTTGGTCGATTTACGAACCAAAAGATGCAGCAAAGGAGTTTCAGTTTAAAAGACTTGATGATAAAAAGAATGCAATGGATAATGGGGACGGTTACAGGTTAACGGTTACAGAGCATGGTGACAATAATCTTAAATTAAGATCTGAAATAGTTTTTGACGGACATGCCGGCGCAATCATTTACAATTTTGTAAAAAAATAAATTAATTAAAACGGAATTTTATGAAAAAGATATTTGGAAATGCAGGTTTAATACTGGCTTTAGTTGTGTTGATGGCAAGTAGCTGCGAGACAGTTAAAAAAACAAACAAAGCACAAAGAGGTGCAGCAGGAGGTGCCGTAATTGGCGGTGTAATCGGCGGTGTAATCGGGAATAATGTGGGCAAAGGAAATACTGTGTTGGGCGCTATTATAGGCAGTGTTGTAGGTGGAGTAACCGGTGGCATCATTGGCAATCAAATGGATAAACAGGCCGAGAAAATTAAAAATGAAATTCCTGGTGCCGAAGTACAAAGAGTAGGAGAAGGGATTATTGTAACATTCAGTGAGAAGAATCCTGATGGATCGAAAATGGGTGTTTATTTCGATTTTGATAAATCCGACATTACTTCAAATTCAAAACTGGCGCTGAATAAGCTGATTCAGATATTTAAAGAGTATCCCGAAACAAATTTATTGGTTGAAGGGCATACCGATGATAAAGGGACTGACAGCTATAACCTTTCTTTATCTGAACGCAGAGCCATGGCTGTTGGCAATTACTTAAAAGCGAATAATATTTCAGCATCAAGGCTTACCATTAACTGGTATGGCGAAACACAGCCCAAGACAGAAAATACAAGCGATGCAAACCGTGCCGAAAACAGGCGTGTTGAATTTGCCATTACAGCAAATGAAAAAATGAAAGAAGAGGCCAGGAAAGAAGCTGCGGGAAAATAAATTATATTTAAAATACAGAAAGCATTGTTGTTCTTAACTGAAACAGCAATGCTTTTTTTATGATACCAAATGATGCCCGTTGAAAGTAGCCGATATATAATATCTTTACTTAAAACACGCTAATATATTTATGATTAATACCATTTGCGTTATTGGCGCCGGCACCATGGGTAGTGGCATTGCTCAAACTGCAGCACAAAACGGTTTCTATACTTTATTGTTTGATATTAATGAAGAAGTGCTGGTGAAAGCAAAAGCTGCTATTGAAAAAAGCCTGCAATTTTTAGTTGATAAAGAAAAAATTACTACAGCAGATAAAGAAAATATTTTTGAAAGAATACGTTTTGTAACTGATACCAACGATTGCCTGGCAGATATCATTATTGAAGCCATAGTAGAAAAGGTTGATGCCAAAGTGGCCATCTTTAACCAATTGGCAGAAGTAAACCACTCCGAAGTTATTTTTGCAACCAACACATCTTCCTTATCAGTTTCCGACATCCAGGCAAAAGTGCAACAACCACAAAGAGTGGTAGGCATGCACTTTTTTAACCCGGCACAGGTAATGAAACTGGTTGAAGTGGTTAAAGGAAATCAAACCCTTGATGCTGTTGCCCAAACCGTTTATGATCTTTGTTTGCAAATGAAAAAAACGCCGGTGATGTGTAAAGATGCGCCCGGCTTTATTGTAAACCGGGTTGCCCGGCATTATTACCTGGAAGCAATGAAGCTTGTTGAAAACGGGATTGCTACCATTGAAAATGTGGATGAAATGATGGAAGCTTCTGGTTTTAAAATGGGGCCGTTTAAATTGATGGATCTTATCGGCAACGATGTTAACCTGGCTGTTTCCCAATCTTTATACGATGCCTGCGATCATGCAGAACGCTTTAAACCTTCAGCCTTGCAAATGGATAAAGTTACAAATGGCGAGTTGGGAAAAAAAACAGGGAAAGGATTTTATGAATACAAATAATGGATAATTGAAAATGGAATAATGGATAATGCCTTAAAGTAATTACATTGTTCATTTTTAAAAAACATTATAGCTTTTAAAATGATAATCGGGCAATGAAGTGAAAAGTTTTCGTATTAAAATATTGTCACTTATCCATTAAAAAATAATCCATTAAATATGATTTTAGTAACCGGCGGAGCAGGTTTATTGGGCAAGGAATTGATTACACAATTACTGCAGGCCGGTAAGCCGGTAAGGGCTATCTATAACAAAACAATGCTTGCAGATTTTCAAGATGAAAATCTGCAGCAAATGCAATGTGATATTTTAGATGTAGTTGGTTTGGAAGAAGCGATGACAGGAGTTGACCAGGTGTATCATTGTGCAGCCATGGTTACTTTTAACCCCCGGCGCAGGCAGCAGATGTTTAAAATAAATATCGAAGGAACCGCCAATGTGGTGAATGCAGCTTTGGATGCCGGCATAAAAAAAATGGTTTATGTAAGTTCCGTTGCAGCTTTGGGAAGAATACGGGAAGACGGACCCATTAATGAAACCATGAACTGGACAGAAGAAACCAGCAACAGTGCATACGGACAAAGTAAGTACCTGGCCGAAATGCAGGTGTGGCGTGG